>NZ_JBHOFD010000054.1:0-37511 GCF_046543445.1 Paenibacillus nanchangensis | reverse complement strand
AGTGAAGCGGTAGCCTTCTTTTACTACCGTGACCCGATAAGTCTGGCCTTCCTCCAGCGCCGCTTTTACTTGGTACGTGCGGCCGCCGTCGCTGCTCACAACGTCCGAGACTACAGCCCCGCCACTTAAACTGATGTCACCTGCGGTCAGTCCGTCCACGGCTGGTGTCAACGTTAGCGTGAAGCCTGTTGGCTTCGCGTCGCTGACTGTGCCCGTCACCTGAACTGGTGCCCGCACCTCGTTAACAGTAAATACGTAACCTTCTTTGGTTACTTTGACCGGATAAGCAATGCCTTCCTGAATAGCGGCATGGATCCGGTAGGTCGTTCCGCCATCTGCAGATACGGCGTCCGTTACTGCCGGTCCGCCTTCCAGAACGATCATTTCTTTTTCCAATCCCGCCACGGCGGGAGTCAGCGTCAGCGTAAATCCTGTGGAATCCGCCCCGCTTACCGTTCCGGCAATTTGAATCGGCGCAGGGACCGCCACATCGCCAACTTGGAATAAATACCCGGTTTTGTTCACCTGCAGCGGATAGGTCATTCCCGCCTGCAGGGCAGCCGTCACCCGGTAAGTCGAGCCGCCGTCATCGCTCTGCAGTCCGGTGACCGTCACCGTCCCATTCCCAAGCACCAGATCGGCAGCGGTCAATCCGCTAACCGGCTTGTCGAGAGACAACGTAAAGCCCTTTGTGCTCACGCTGCTGACTGAGGCCCGAACCTCTACTGTCCCTCCGGACAATTGGGCAGTATACGCCGCCCCTCCGCCTCCGACAAGGTGGAACTTGTTATTAATTAGCGTTATTTTTGCCAGATTGGCGCCTTCTGGAAGGTTCTCGGGGATCCAGTTCACGCCGTCTTCGGACGAAACGGCTCCTGCCCCGGTGAGAGCCAAAAACCCGCCCGGGCCGTAGCTTACACTCGTGATCGGCTGATCCACTGGCGACAGAGTAAGCGGTGACCAGCTAACGCCGTCGGTTGAAGCCAGGTTGACCGGGCCATACAGCTCCCAAGGTTCCTCGTCCAGCGAGGTGTAATAGCTGCCGTATACATAATATTTTCCATTTGCAAACACCAGGTCCGTAAACAGCGTATCCGGATGAACCTCCGGCGAAACCTTGGTCCAGCTTAAGCCATTTACCGAGGCGTAAATTTCATTACTGTTCACAGCAACAAACTTGCCGCCCCCAAAAATCACCCTGCCAAACGGCTTATCCGCTGTTTGCAGGCGTTGTTCCCAGTTCAGGCCACCGTCGGCTGAGGTAACAATAAGCCCTGCATCGCTTACTGCGACCAGTGTGCTTCCATCCATCGCGACATCCGTAAACAAGCCGCTATTCGCGGGCAATCCGGGAACTTCCGACCAACTAAGCCCATCCGGAGAGGTCAAAATTGCATTCCGGCCGAGCGCCATGAAACGTGTACCGGTATAAATCACATCCGACAATTCACGGACACCATTCAATTCAACCGGTTCCCAGTGATAAAAATCCGGCGAAACGGCGGCATACCCGCCACCGGCAGCCGAGCCTACCGCAACATATTGACCGGCCCCATAAGCCGCGCCGCTGAAGTTGCCCACCGCTGTACGCCAGTTTGTACCATCGGACGACACGATGATTCCGTCATTCCCGACAGCAACCAGCTTGCCGCCTCCGGCAGCAAATCCCTGGAGCACGTTGCCCGAATTCGTCTGCACAGGCGTCCACTCGCCCGGTACAGCGCTGCCTGTCGACGAAGCGTACATTTTATTATTGATGAGGACATATTTTCCGTTGTAAAAAACAGCCCCGGCGTCAACCCCGCCCCCGAGCTTCATGATCGGCCAGCTTGCGGAAGCGGCATCCGCCGATACCAGCGTTTCCCCGTAAGAAGTACCGGCGATAAACTTGCCGTTCACAAAGGACACGTAGTTAATAATGGTCCATTCGTAGCCGCCCTTGATCTGCACCTTGCTCCAGTTCACAAGATCGCTGGAGACGAGAATCGCGGAATCCGATGCGGCATAGGATACGGCGTATTTTCCATTTCCGTAAGTGATCTCCGTAAGATACAAATCGAAGCCCAAGTTCGCTTTTAACGGAATTGTGCTTTTGGTCCATGTCATGCCGTCGTCAGACTGCAAAACCAAACCTTTATTTCCCACTGCGACAAACTTGCCGTTCAAATAATCAACGTCCGAAATCGTTTCCGTTGTCCCGGAAACCCGCTGCGTCCAGGTTCTGCCGTCGGTCGAAGTCTTGATGGTACCCTTCGAACCGGTCAGCACAAACAGCCCGTTCGCATACGTGGAGCCGTAGTAAAACAAATCCGACTCATACGTTCCAACAGGCTCCCACTTCAGCCCGTCGGCCGACCGGGCGATATTGCCGTAATAACCGCCGGCCACATAGGCGCCCGCGTCCCCGCTGTAGGCTGCCGTCATGTAAATCAGCGAGGGCAGACCCGGTGTTCCTTCAAACTGCGCTCGCCCCCCGGGCGGTACCGAACCTGCGCCATACGCGACGGGCACAGCCAACTGGGCCAGTAACGTCACGGCCGCCAGCATGACGGCCAGCGCTTTTTTCCATTTTTTGTACATAGAAACTCTCCATTTCCGAAGAATTTTTCAGGCAACCGCACAGCCCGAAAGTTTGGATTTTATAGCAGGTTGCAGAAGGATTAGGTAAGTTCAGCTTATTGCCCTTCCGCTTTCGTACTTGTGAGCTAAGCATTATATCGGAACAGCTCTTGTCTTAATGAAGAATCACAAAAAAAGATATTCAAAAATTTAAGCAGCCCGGGTTCACCCGGGCTGCCTGCTGCGATAACCTATTAAAATTACTCAGTTCTAATCAAGCATTTTTGCCAGCATGACCGCCGCTTCGGCGCGGGTCACCGGCTTCTTCGGCATAAACTTGCCGCCGCCCAGACCGTTGATCAGACCGGCTTTTTTCGCGGCGCTTACTGCATCCGCCGCCCAGCCGGAGACATCCTTCATGTCGGTGAACGGCACAGCCGCTGCTCCGCTGCCCGAAGCCGTTCCGGAGGCGGGATTTCCAGCCGGCTGCTCCCGCAGCTTCATCAGAATGACCGCCGCTTCCTCGCGGGAGACGGGATCAAGCGGACGGTAGCTGCCGTTATACCCGCTGACGAGTCCAAGCTCCGCAGCGCGGGCCACATAACCGGCGTAATAAGCGTTCGCAGGCACGTCGCTGAATGCAGCGGTGCCGTCAGCGGAACGTCCCGGCTCCAGCAGCTTCACGGCAAGCACGGCAAAGTCCGCGCGGGTAAGGGAAGCATTTGGTGCAAAACGGTCATCCGACACGCCGGTTGCCACATGCTTGGCCGCCAATTTGCGGACGGATTCCTCCGCCCAGTGCCCGGCCAAATCTTTGAAGCTCTTGCGGTATTCCAATACGGCAAAATCCGAGAAACCTGCCGTCCGGAAGCTCACCCCGTCCGGACGGAATGAACCGCCAAGATACTCGGCGTTGCTGCCGTTCAGGCGGTAGACGCCCGCATAATCGGCATTCACGGCCGCAGCCTGCTGCGGAGTGAACGCGACGTTCACCGTCACCGGCTCGCGGAACACGGTCAGCCGCTCCGTCTGTCCGCCAGTGCGCAGCTCAAGCGTCATCGTATACACGATGCCGCGGTCTGTCAGCGCACTGCTGCCTTGAGCGGCCGCTGCAGCAGCCTTCCGCGCTGCGTCAGCGCCTGCGCGGAAGGTCAGCACGGCTTCGCCTGCGGCGCCCGCCTGTTCCAGCACAGCCGCGGGCAGCGTGATTTCCGCTCCGCCGGCGGCAATCCGGACGGCGCTGCCGCGGCTTGCCAGCGCGCGCAGGCCTTCGCCGGCCAGATGCAGCTCATACGCAGCTTCGCCCTGCGGCACCGGCACGCGGACCTCGACGGCCGCTCCGGCTGCTGCCCGCTCAGCGGCAGCCACGAGCTGCGCGCCGTCTACGCGGTAAGCCGCGCCGTCCGCCGCAGCGGTCACTGCACCCGGCGCAGCGGCCGCTGCCGGAGCGCTTGGCGCTGCCGACGCTTGTCCGGCGCCGCCGAAGCCGCCCGGCACCGATTGGCCCGGCGCCTGCGACGGTTGCTCGGACGGCTCGGCCGTCGGCGCCGGAGTCGGCGTTGCGCCATCGGACGGAACCGGTCCGGACGACGGCGATGGAGACGGCGTTGGTGTAGGTGTTGGTGTAGGCGTCGGTTCCGTTCCCGGCTCAAAATCGCCGGTCGTAAACGCCCACACCTCCGACACCGTCCGTCCGCCAAACTCATCTTCAGCCGCTGCGTACCATTCATATTCCGTATCCGGCTGCAATCCGGTCCATACTTGAGACGCTTCCGCGCCGCTTTCCGTGTTCACCGGCTCCCCGATCCGGGCGTCCGTATACACGTTTACGCCAAAATAATCGGTCGAGACGCGTTTCGTCTCCGGCTGCAAATCGAGGTCAATCACAAACTCGTCTTTGCCCGGATGCTCCGCCGGCTCATAGAAGTTATAATCGTCCAGATACGGCGAGTAGGTTTCCACATAGATTTTGTTGTTTGCCGCATCCACCTTCAGCAGCCGGATGTAACCCAGTCCGCCTTCCGGCGCGCCCTGGTAATCGGCCAGCATCTGATAAACGTTCCGGTCGTTTACCCCATCGCCGTTGTCGTCGATTCCGCTGACGAGCAGCTCGGAATCGTGGTAGTGGCCGGATAACGCAGCGATCACGTTTTTATTCGGCACGATGACTTGTTCAAACACCTGGTCCGCAATCGGCGCACGGTTGCCGGAGACAAGCAGATATTCGTGCATGTTGATGATCGCTTTGCGGTTCGGGTGTTTTTTCAGCACCGCGTTCATCCAGTCAATCTCTTCGTCAGCCAGCCCCCAGCCCATGTAAATCATGATGTAGTCGTTGCCGCCGGCGGAGATCAGGTCGTAGTGGCCCATGTTATTTTTGTAGGATTCGCCGTAATACGGCTTGTCCTTGAAGCGCGCTTCCCCGTAATGATCCCAATAATAACTGTAATCCCCGTATTGGCTGAGCACGTCGTGGTTGCCCGCCAGTACGCCGTAAGGAATGTTGGCATCTTCAAGCACTTTCATGTTTTTGTTGGCAACATCCCACTGGTACGGCTTGTCGGCTTCATCAACGATATCTCCCGTATGGAAGACGTATTTGATGTTCATAGCTTCCTTGTTGTCCGCGATCCAGTTAACGATATCTTCAAAAATATACGGATAGCTCTCCGCGTAATACTGCGTGTCCGAAATCCAGGCGAAGGAATAGTCATAGTCTTCACGCGGTTTCGGCCCCGCCGCTGCCGGCTGCGGTGCAATTTCATCCTGCACCATCACGTGGATCACATTGCCGTCGCGGTATTCACCGGCGGTAACGGATGCGCCCAGCTCAAAATCCTCCGTGCCCGCGATAATCTCATCCAGCGGTTTCCATGCCTGTGCCGCCGGACTCCAGGCGTACAGCGACACCTTTCGGCCTTCCAGCGAAGCGCCGGACCAGGAAATCTCCACCCGGTCGGTGTCTTTGACCGACTCGTTCAGCTTCACCTCGAACCGCTGGTACGGGAACTGCTCGACGGAATCATCCGTCAGATATTGGCCGTCTTTGGCCGCGATCAGCTTGTAGTCCTCCGCTCCAAAGCTGCTTTCTCCGCCCGGCACCAGCGACTTTGGCGGTTCAGTATCGCTTGCTCCGCGGTACGCGCCAAGGGTCTCCGGACGTGTAGCGTCCGCTTTAAAGCCGCGGTAGAACGTTGTCGTCAGCGCATCGCCCATCGGGTCGGCTACTCTTACGCGCAGCCCGGCTTCGCTGCCGAGCCCGGTCTGCCGGTCGTCCGGCGCTACCCGTTCAGGCGCAAGCGGCAGCTCGTCGGGCACCGTAAAGACGACCTCCCGCTGCGATTTGTTGCCCGCACGGTCAACCGCGGTGAATTCCACGCGGTGCTCGCCGCTTTTTAACTCATAGGAAGCGGTCTGGTGCGGAAGGGTCACAGATTCACCGTCCAGCTTCGCCGTCAGCTCGGCCAGTCCGGCAATGCCGTCGGTCACCTTGGCGTCAATAAGAATGCCGCCGCGGTATTCACGGCCCGATTCCACACTTGGCTCAATGACCGGTGCCGTGTTATCCACCTGAATTTCCGCCGACGCCGCACGTCCTGCCTGCTCTACTGCAACGGTATGCTTACCGTCCGCCAGTTTGCGGGTATCCAGCTTGTACGTCAGGGAAGTCAACTTCTCTTTCGGCAGGTTAAACGAAAAGTCCAGGAATTCATGTTTGCCCGCGGAATCGCCCATTTGCAGCTCTTTTTCACGGTCGCTGAATTTAGGGTCGTAAATTTCAGTACCGTCCGCCAGCACCAGACGCACATTGCGGATCGTAAAATCGTCTTTGTTCTCCTCAGGCCGGTCGTCAAATGGAGACGTTTTGGAGCCGGCGCGGATCGAAATCACATTGTCCCCTTCACGCAGCCGGTCGGCCTGCATCGGTACGGTCAACGTGGTGTACTGATTGATCGGGTCCTGGAAGGTGTACAGGATTTCGTCGCCGATCGTGACGCCATTTTTGAAATAGTAGTTAACACCGGTCACATCAAAGGCAAAATAAGCGTCATTTTCCAGGGAGGTAAACGTGTCCGTCAGCGCTTCCCCGTCCAGCTTCAGGGCCAGCTCGCCCGGCGATCCCTGCTCCGCTGTTCCTTTCAACAGCGTTTCGCCGGTCAGCACTGCGCCGGCCTCTACATTCAAACGGAGCGCGGAGGTGTCCCGGCCGCCTGTGATGGTGAGCTTGCGTTTCTCCGAGACGGTCTCGTTGGTTCCGTCGGATACGGCGTAATAATATTCGATATACGATTTGCCAATCAGCTCCGGCGAATACAGCTTGTGGTGATACAGGCCGTCGTTATAGCTCTCCGCAAGATAACGTTTGGTGAACTCGGTTTGCCGGTCATTCCGGTAATAAAGCGCGACCGTTTTTACCCCGATGTCGTCCTTGGCGTCCGCCAGCAGCTCGACGTCCTTGGACTGGTCGATAGCAGCAGGCGACAGGTTGCTTAGCGTCGGCGCGTGCTTGTCCTCGGGGACAGGCACGCGTGTGGCCGGAATCTGGGCCGGATCCACCGTGCCCGGCGTTGCCGGCAGCAGTCCCGCGCTGTATTTGATCATCGCGGTGGTGCCGTCCGTCGGCGCCTTGTAGAAAATCCCTTTGTCCGGCTGGGTTTCCTCGTTGTTGTCGTATGAGGCCACGGAAATTTCTTTTCGCGTATTGGTTGCAATCAGTATGCCGCGGTCCCCGCCATTGGCCATCCCGCCGCTGTATACGCGGAAAATATCCTTGTTCTCCACCAGCTGCGTGGAGTAATTAGCGTTGAAATCCGCCACGGTGCTGTGCGTATTTTCCGCATTGATTACCCAAAAAACCAGCGTCTGACCAGAGGCGATCATCATATCCTCCCGGTCCGTCGGCCAAACGACGTCCGCATCCGGTCCTGAAGAAGTGTAGCGGTACATCAGCTTGTAGTCCTTCAGATTAATCCCGCGGTCTGAATTGTTGTAGATTTCGATAAATTCATAGCCGTCCGCACCGCCGACATTGGCCGAGTCCGGTACCAGCTCCGTTACCAGCAGCTGGGGGGCTTTGGCGTCGTCCGCTCCCGGAAGCTTGACGGATACGGAGTAAACCGGCGTCGACTTTTTGTTGCCCGCCTGATCCGCCGCTTCGATCCGGTATTCCAGCAGCGCTGCGGTTAACTCCGCTTTTGGAATGGAAGCGGAGTATACTTCTCCCGCTCCAGCTTCCATCGGCAGCTTGCGGAAGTCGGTTTCGCCCGCGTTCCGGTAGTATACGGCGGCCGTCACGGTCGGCAGCTCGTCCTTGATCACTGCCGCAAGCTTCAGGTCATTGCGCGCATCGGCCGATACCGCCGGGTCATGCGTAATTTCCGGCGGCAGATCAGCCTGATCCGGAGCGGTAACCGGAACCGGAGGCACTTGGGACACGTCTACCGTCCCTGGCGTAGCAGGAACGGTGCCGGTGCCGTCCAGAAGCTCCATTTCAGTTGCGCCGCTCGGTGCGTACCGGTAAAAAACGCCTTTGTCCGGCTTAGTCTGATCGTCGTTTTGGTAGGAGGCAATGCTGACTTCCTTGCCGCCCGCATCCTTCAGCACAAGCGACCGGGGTCCGGCGTTGGACAGGCCGCCGCCGCCCTCGACACGGAACAGATTTACGTTTTCAGTAAGGCTTGTCTGGAAGTTGGCGTTGAAGTCCGCCGCCGTCAGCGCGTTGTTTTTGCCGTTCATCACCCAAAGGGCCACCGCGCTCTGCGGCGGAATAACAGCGTCTGCCGGCGCGCCGGTTACCGGCCACTGGGCATCGCTGCCGTTATTGCGGTAAGCAAGCGTGTAGTCGGACAGCTTCCGCGGCTTGTCCGTGTTGTTATAAATCTCGACGAACTCGTACGCATCCGCACCCGCGATATTTGCGGTATCCGGCACAAGCTCCGTGATCATCATCCGGGGCAGGCGGTCATATTCGCCGCTATCCGGACGCTGCACGTTCACCGTATAGGTATCCGTGTTCACCGTATGCTGCGAATCCCTCGCTTCTATGTAATATTGCAGCGTTGCGCCGCCAAGCGCCGCGGCCGGAATTTCGGCGGTGTATTCGCCGCCCGCCGCACCGTTCATGCCGGTCCAGGCATAAGAGCCGGCAGTGTCGGCGCGGTAATAAACGGCTGCCGTCACCGTTTCGCTGCCGTATACCGAGCCGGTGACACTAGCATCGGGATTGCGGATGAACGCCTTCACCGCAAGCGCCTGGCCGGAAGCCGCAGCCGGAACCGCAGTATGCGTGATTTCCGGAGGCAGGTTGGTGTATTCGCCGCCGGCTGGCGGTGAGTCTAGCTGGCCGGGTTCCGCCCGTCCGGGAGACGGCGCGCCTTTAACTGCATATTTGGCTTGTCCGTCCGGTGTCATCTCCAGGGAATAATGAACGCCCAGTCCCGCTCCAATCTCTTCTTTAAAATAAGTGCCGCCCGCAATATCCGCGCCTTGTCCGTCCCGGATCACAATCGCCCGGTTGCCGCTGTTGTAAAAACCGTCAAAGCCCTTCAGTTCAATCAGCTCACCGGAGCCGAGTGACGTGCCGTATTTCTTGTTAAAATCGGCCGCCGTTTTGGGAGCCGCGGTATTGTTATTGTTCCAGACCACCAGCAGCTTGCCAGGCTCCACCACGGCATCCGGGAGCAGCATCGGCACATCCGGCTTGCTGCCGTCCGTGTAACGGTATATAAACGAATATTGGCTTAAGTGTACCGGAGCATCCGAAGCATTATACAGCTCAAAAAACTCAAAATCGTCCGCTCCCGATACATCCGGATGAATTTCGGTCATCACCAGTGCAGGCCGTTGTAGACCCGCCGGCTCGGCTCCTGCATAGGCTGGAACCATTCCCGTCAGCATACTCGCCAGCAGCAGTACCGGAATCCGGCGCTTCCGCCGCTTGCCTGTATGCTTCTTCTGTTGCGTCATCTTTTCCACTCCCAGGACTGTTATTTGCGAGGGCGGACCAGCCGCCTTGACATAACTCCCAATATAGCGCCTAAATGTTAACTCCGGGGCGTAAGTACGTTAACGCACGGTCAACTTGAGCAGCAAAAAAAGACCAGGCTCTCCGTTTGGGGGAACCTGGAATTTTTGTCCTATACTGTTTTCTCCTCTTCTGCTCTGTTCTGCTCTGTTCTGCTCTGTTCTGCTCTGTTCTGCTCTGTTCTGCTCTGTTTTGCTCTGTTTTGTCCTATCCAGCCCAGTCCCGTTCCGTTCTGCACAGCCTTTGGTCATGGCTGTCATTACATGCACAAGCTTAACCGAGAGGCGGCGAACCGCTGAGCTGTTTACGTTTAATACTGCGTCTTCAACCAATTCACCCGGTCCCAGTTCAGGCGTCCGGCACCGGAATTGCCCTCCAGCTTGCTCTGCAGTCCGGCCGGATCCTCTGGCGTGTAGGAATAGGGCAGACTCGTCATACCGGTCCAGGAAAAAGGAAGAATGCTCGCCGGCACCGGCGCTAGCGGGCTTCCGGCCGTGTCGCTGCCGCCGCGGAACACGCTGCCGTCCAGCGAATAGAGGGTGTCCACCGCTTTGATTTTACCCGTATAACGGGAATCGGAGGGGTCGGTCTGATTGTTGCGCAGCGGATACAAAACATCCGTAAACACCGACTTCTCCAGCAGTACGGCGCCGCCTTCCGTCGAGATGGCCCCGTTGTTCGTTACGCCAAACTTGTAGCCTTTGGCGGCAATGTTTGCGGCCATAGCCGGGGTAATCCGGCGGCTCGCCTCCCGCGCCGCGGAGTTGTCTGCGACGATATTGTAGACATGGGCGTTTCCGCCGCGAAGCCGGGGCAGCCGATCCTGAATATCGCGGTACAGGTTATGGTGCAGCGTGACCGACAAGCTTGGATTGTCCGAATCGAAGGAGGTCGCGCCGATCAGGTGCCCTTTTTTCTGGGAGCTGGCGATTGCCACAATGTCGGATTGACTCAGCCCTACCGTTCCCCGGAGATAGGCATACATCGGGTAAGCGGATTTGTTCGCTTCGAGCGCTGCAATCTGCCGGGACACCCAGCTGTTTGGACCCCGGTCGTCGCCGCGGAACAGGGACCAGGAGATGGTCAGGCCGGACGTTCCTTTTTTGGAATCCACAAGCCCGTCGTAGGCCTTATTGAACGTACAGTGGTCGATCCAGACCTTGCTGTCCTGTTCCAGCGTAATGTAGTCCCAGTCGTTTTTGTCGTAATCGCCTTTGGTCGCTTCATCCCACTCCCACAGCTCGTCGAACTCCAGGTTGCGGATGATAAGGCCCGAGGTCCGTTTGACCGTAAACCCGGCATGCTTGATTTTGGCTCCGTTTGCGGAAAAAATCGTCAGCCCGTCAAAACCGTCAATCGTAATTTTACTGACGCCTGTCTGCAGCAGAACCGGGTGAGTCAGCGGTTTATTGTTTTCCGAAAAAGGCGACACCTTCGCTTCAGCCGGAATTTCATTCCAGCCGAGGTTCAGGTCGTTCATGATTTCAACGACCTTGACGCCGGAGTTCCGCTTCAGGGCCTGCGCCAGGTCGGTGGCGTTGTACACCTTTTTGTATTTGGCGGTGTCGGTTTCGCTGACCAGTCCGCCGCCGGTTGTGCCTTCCCCGAAGCCGGTCAGCTTATACCCGGCAAGCGAGCCGGAAGGCGTGGGCAGGGCGCTGGGCGAAGGGACAGCGGACGGGCTTGGGCTTGGCTTCGGCGTTTGCGCAGCCGAAGCGGTAGGAGCTGGCGTCTGGGCGGCCGACGCCGAAGGAGCCGGCGTCACGCTAGGCGCAGGCGTCGGCTCCGCGCTTGGCAGCAGGGTCGGTGCCGGGCCTCCAGCGAAGCCCAGTGCGCCGATCGACACGCCGGACGGCGTGCCGGCGCCAATCAGGTCGCTGCCCGCGGCGAGCCGGAGGAAGCCGCCGAGGCGGATGGTTCCGTCCGCATCCCTGGTCACGGACGGCGTCAGGCTGATGAAGTCGGCATCGCTCGCAAGTAGACCCTTCGCATTGACGCTTTTGTTGTTTTTCCACCACACGTTGGAGCCGTCCACGTCAGTGCCGCTTGTTTTGTCGCTGGAGCTGCCCTGGTAAGACAGGTTGTTCGTGAACACATGCGTGCCCGCGTCAAACGCAAAGTTGCTTTGTCCGTTGTCCCAAGAAGTATTGTTGGTCATCCGGATCGAACCGGGATTGCTGTTGTAGGTGAAGCCGTGTTTCTTGTTCTGAAAGGCAATGCTGTTTTCGACGATATGGTTAACGCCGATTTTTTCGCCTCCAAGCTTGAAGCCGTTGCCGTCGCTGTTGCCGGTCGAGCTGCCGTCGGAGGTCTGGCCGTTATGGTAGGCGATGCTGTTGCGGATGGTGACCGTGCCAATCGGGCCGGTTTCCGATTTGGTATACAAATCCCAACCGTCGTCCGTATTCCAGGCCGCAACACAGTTCTCGAACACATTGCCCGGTCCGATCGTCAGCTTGGCTGCAAATCCGTCGGCATCTTCGCCGTTATCCGGGTCAAAATTGTCATGAGAGTACACGCCAATAATCCGGTTGTAGCTCGGCCAGTCCGCCATATCGTTCAGGCTTGAAGCGTACCGGCTGATTTGCAGCCCGGAATCGCGGTTATGGTGGGTCTCCACATTTTCGATCGTGTTATAATTGCCGCCGATAAAAATCCCGTTATCTCCCGCCCCGCGGACCTCCAACCCTTTTACATGCCAGTGGTGGCCGTAAATCTGCAGTCCGCGTTCAGCCGATCCAAACGGCTGGGCGAAGAAATCCAGCACCGGCTTCTCGCTGCCGTATGGCGCGAGGGTCTTGACTGCACCGGAGGTTCCGCTGTTATTGCGGTCGATAATGATCGTCGAGGAATAAGCATATACGCCTCCGCGCAGGTAGATCGTTCCGCCGGGTGCCACACGCGTAAGCGCGGCGGACAGGCTGGTTGGACTGCCCAGCGTACCAGGGCTGTTCGCGTCACCGTCAGGGGAGACGTACAGCGCTTTAACCGCAGGAGGCACCGTGGCCGACGGCGATGGACTTGGCGCAGCCGACGGCAGAACGGTTGGTGTCGGCGATGGTGCTGCGGATGGCTGTACGGATGGAGCAGGAGAAGGCTGAATGCTTGGTACGGCAGTGGGTGTGGATGTAGGTGTGGATGTTGGTATGGGTGTAGGTGTGACTATAGCTGTGGGTGCGGCTGAAGGTACGTTAGTGGGTGCGATGGATGGCTGTACGATGGGTGATGGCGCAATTGTCTGCGACGGAGCAGCTGTTGGCGTTGGCGCATTTGTCGGCGATGGAGCTGTGCTCGGCGTCGGTGTCGGCACGGAGCCGCCTGCATCCGAGACGATAACGTTGTCGAATTTGGCGGAAGTTTTATAGGCGACGAGCCCGATGCCTCCCGCGGTTAACGCCGCATCCTTGGCGGTCAGCTGTAGCTGTCCATTCACGTACATGGACAAATTGTCACCCTGCATCTCCAGCTTGACCTGATACCAGACGCCTTCTGTAACCGGGAGCGCCCGGGAGGATGCGAGCGTGGTGGTGGAACCGCCGGTTTTTTTACGGATTTCCAGCGTCCCCCCGTTTGCATTGGAGAGTGATGCGGCATAAAAATTATTCCCGTCGGCATACCTTCCCGCCACATACGTCCGGTTTGTTCCGTTAAAATTTTCGACTTTTACATCGGCTTCCACACAGTAGTTGGTCCAGGCCTGCTCCCCGGCGGAGGCGCGTCCTTCGCCCGTGCCCGACTGATAGTAGACCCGGGTGGTTCCGTCCTGTACAACGGACCAT
Source organism: Paenibacillus nanchangensis (assembly GCF_046543445.1). Taxonomy (NCBI): domain Bacteria; kingdom Bacillati; phylum Bacillota; class Bacilli; order Caryophanales; family Paenibacillaceae; genus Paenibacillus; species Paenibacillus nanchangensis. The sequence continues at coordinate 24,149 of NZ_JBHOFD010000054.1, read as the reverse complement.
GTGCCTGAGGTCTGGGACCAGCGGTCCGCACCGCCCTCGAAATCATCACTGAACACGCCCGCCGCTTGCACGGACGGCGCTCCGCCAGGCAAAGCGCCCAGCAGCAGAGATGAAGTAAGCGCTAACACTAATCCAATCGACAACCCTTTTGACAGTTTCACGTTAACATTTCCTCCTATACTATTATGGAGTCTAATGCTTCTGTCCTTCCGCTAGGTGTAACCGGCACGGCACCGCCGCAAGCCCGGACCTCCCCTGCCCATTAGCGGCGGCAGATTATCCGGTCTTACGCGTATTCAGGGGTTTCACAGAATCCGAACTGCCTCTTTTCAAGGCTCATCCAGCTGCTTGGCATCTGACACTCCAATAACACTCCAGAACCACCGGAAAAACTCCCGCCTCCGCGGAATGCCATTATCCGCTGTTTTCGTGCTCCGCTACCCGTGGTCCGCTGCTCCCTTGGTCCGCTGCTCCCGTGCTTCGCTGTTTCCGTGGTTCGCAGCCCCCGCGCTTGCTGCTCCCGTGCTCCGCTGCGTCCATTCAGCCCTTCCGGCGGCATCCCCCCTTTCAAGCCCGGCCTTGCGGCCGGACTCCTTAAACGATCCAGGATTCAATCACAGATGCTCCATAATTCAATCACGAAGGTAACTCTTCCAAAAATCCGTTCCTGTAAACACACGGTCCATCCGCAATGAATCGTCCGTCTTCTCCGTGCAGACCGCCCAAGGCACCCGCTGTCCGGCCAAGTCCGCCGCATTATTTACTCCAAATTCCCGGTAGCGGACGGTGTGTTCATTGCCCACTTTACCCCAATTGTCCCAGCCCAACGGGTGTATATGGCTGTCCATCCGGCAGTTCACGAAATCGGTTTTGGCGAAGCTCCGCCAAGGACGGCCCAGATAAACTTCACCTGCTCCTACCTCGGCCGTCAGGTAACATTCGTTAAAAACATAACCATGCCCCGCCTCCTCCGGCGTAGAAGCAGCCGTGATATAACCGGGTCCCTCCGAACCCCTGCGCAGACTGACCAGCTCGCAGCGGTGGAAATAAGCTGTAGCTCCCCCAAAAATAAAATCAACCGTTCCCTCGATCCGGCAGTTCAGATACAGCTGACGGTAATGTTCATGCTCATGCGGATGAGGGAACCCTTCAAAAGGCAAACCATGTTTGGTGGCCGGGGGAAGCGGGCCAGTAAACAAAGTGTCCTGATGTCCTTTCAGCCTGCAGCTGCGAAAAACAGTTTCATCGCAGTAGGCGTAAACCGCAAGCGCCTGGCCAACCCCCTCTCCCTGCCCGGCGTCATTGGTAATGGTCAGATTGTCGATCAGCACCTTCCGCCCGCAGATGACTAAGGTTGCCGTCGCAAACGTGCCAATCTCCCGTCCCTGCGCATCAAGCTGCCGCGCATAACGGCCTGCCCGGATTTCCACCTCGCCAATTCCGCGGACGGTAACATCCGAACGGTTAATCTGCACATTTTCATGATAGACACCGGACAAAATGAGGACTTCAGCCGGACCGTCCGGCTTTTGTTCCAGCGCATCAACCGCTCCCTGGATCGTCGGGTAATCGCAAAATGATGCGGAGCCTACCAGCAGACTGGTTATTTCCTTACTTTTCATACATATACTTCCTCCTCAGCCGATAAAAAAGGCCCGGAAAAATGGATAGGTTCCTCCTTTTCGGGCCGCGCTCGGGTGTTTAGACGTGCTGCTCGCTGAGATCCTCGTTAGACGGCTCAATCGTCACCTGCTGCACGAGTTCTTCCGGCTTGCGTGTATTTCTCGACTCACAGCTTTCGAAAGTGACGGCTTCGCCGTTCTCAATGTAAAAGGCGGGGCCTTCGTGGTTCTCGATGGTCACCTCTCGGAAACGGATGTTCCGCACATTGCCGAGATAAAACCCTCTGTTGTTCATATCTTCGATTCCCGACATCATAGCGGGTTTGCCGGGGATAGCATTCTCCGCCATCGAAATATCGATATTGGCGAAGGTGATTTCCGAGACATACTGCTCCGCCAGACCGTACAGGAAGCCGGCAGCCGCATGCACATTGCGGGCGGTAATATCGGCAAAATGAATGCGCCGGAAGCACGGCGTTTCTTCAGTGACCGGATACGGATTTTTGTCCCATACGTATTTGTCTTTGCCTTTTGGGCCGCAGAAATAATACAGGTTCATGATGAACGGGCAGATCACGTCTTCCATCACGATGTTGCTGACCCGGATATCTTCCACGGTGCCGCCGCGCCCGCGTCTTGATTTCAGGCGGATGCCCCGGTCGGTTTGTTTAAAAATACAGTTGCTGATCGTCACATTACGGATGTCCCCGCTCATTTCGCTGCCGAGCACAACGGCGCCATGGCCGTGAATCATCGTACAGTTGGTGATGGTGATGTTCTCGCACGGTACACGTTCCGCCGTATCCTCGGTGCCCGCTTTAATTGCGATACAGTCATCACCCACATCGATGTGGCAGTTGCTGATCCGCACGTTGACGCAGGACTCGGGATCAATGCCGTCGGTGTTCGGCGAATCGGCCGGGTTGTAGATGGAGACATTGTCCACCGTAACGTTGTCGCACAAAATCGGATTGACCGTCCAGCTTGGCGAGTTGGTCAGCTTCACATCTTTAATTGTTACGCGGCGGCAGCTGTCGAAGCTGATCAGCTTCGGCCGGGGATACTGCAGCTGCTCCCGGCGGTTGCGGAACAAATCCCACCAGGCCGCCCCGTCGCCGTCCAGCGTACCGCTGCCCGTAATCGCGATGTTTTCCAAGTCCATGCCAAAAATACAGGAAGCATACACCTCACGCTTCACGCCTTCCCAGCGGGAGGTGACGACCGGGTAATCCGCCGGATTGGTGCTGAAGCGCAGCACTGCTCCCGGGCTCAAATGCAGTTCAATGTTGCTTTTCATAAAAACCGCTCCGGTCCGGTAGGTGCCGGACGGGATGTAGACGGTTCCCCCTCCAGCCTGGCTCGCCGCCTCAATGGCGGCATGGATCGCTTCGGTCGACAGGCTGCCGCTGTTTTTTTGCGCGCCGTAATCTTCGATATTAAACATACTCACGTTCTCTGATTCGCTCCTTCCAAGGGATATTCTCTATTAATCGCTGCCTCTATTAACTGCTTTCTATTAACAGCCTTCTATATACCAGTCTTCTATTAACTGCTCTCGCTTAAGCCTTCGACGATTGGCCCGCAGCAGCGGCCTCCGGGGTCAACTCCACTTCTCCGCAAGCCTGGAGGAAAGCGCCGACGCCTTTTTGGTCATTGGTGATAATCGGTTCACTGATGTAATACTCGTACGTTCCGTCCCGACGGTCTGCGCCGCCCAGTCCGGCAACCTGGCAGTTTTTGTTCAGGTTAACCAGGCCTTCTTTTGTTACGGTAACGAATTCCGTAATAATTCCGTTGTAGGCGCGTTCCAGCGTCTGCTTCCATTCGTTTTCCTCAAGCACACCCAACCGGATGCCTTTTGCCATTGCATACGTGAACATACTGGAGCAGGAAGCTTCCAGGTAATTGCCTTTGCGGCCTCCTTGATCAACAACCTGGTACCAGACGCCGGTTCCGGCATCCTGGTATTTGCGGACCGCAGACAGCGTATCGTTCAAAATCCGCACCAGCGTACCGTAGTCCTTGTGCTCTTTGGGCAGCAGCTCCAGCACATCAGCCAGCGCCATCACAAACCAGCCAAGCGAACGTCCCCAGAAGTTTGGAGACAGACCCGTTTCGGGATCGCACCACGGCTGCTCCCGTTTCTCGTCCCAGGCATGGAACAGCAGGCCGGTTTTCTCATCCTTCGTATGCTTTTCGCACAAAATAAACTGCTTGGTCACATCCTCCAGCCCTTCGCCATTCTCGAAGGTAAGCAGATATTCCAGATAAAACGGTGAGCCCATATACAGGCCGTCGAGCCAGATTTGATACGGGTAAATGTTTTTGTGCCAGAAGGCGCCTTCGGAAGTGCGGGGATGGGTTCTCAGCTGGTCCCGGAGTTCATCCGCAGCTTTGCGGTAACGTTCGTCGCCTGTCTCCTTGTACAGCAGGAACAGCAGCTTGCCGTTGTTGATATGGTCAATGTTATATTCATCTTTGCGATATTTCTGGACCGTGCCATCCTCCTGCACAAAATGATCCATCGTGTCCTTGATATACTCCAGGTATTTAGCGTCTCCCGTACGTTTCCACAGCAGTTCAAAGCCTTTCAGCACCACGCCGTAGTCATACGACCATTTCTGGTTATACCCTTTATCCTCATACAAATGCGGCAGACGTGTCATAATTGAATCCGCAGTGCGGATCGCCCATTTTGTAGTTGTCACAATTGTTGCCCTCCCAAAACGCAATAGTTGATTACCCTCTATCAAAAAATCCAGGATGTATCGCCGTCAAAACACGCTTCCAGCGTGTACGCCTCCAGCTCTTTTTCACTCATCCGTCTGGACCAGGCGGTACGTCCGGCATCATTTGCTCCGGGACCATGCGATCCCGCTTCTCCATAGCGGACGGTCGTCCAGGCGCTGGCTTTGTCCCAGTCGTGCCAGCCCTCCCGGCGGATATGGCCGCCCATTTCACAATCGATAAACACCGTTTTTGCATAGTCGCGCCACGGTCTTCCCAAATATACGGAATCCGGTCCGGCCTCCCCGGTCAGCAGGCAGTTGCGGAACACAAACCCGGTCCGCTTATCCACAGGCGTTGCTGCGGCTGTAATGTATCCGTTGATTTCCTTGCCCTTGTCGAGGCTGATGATCGTACAATCCTCAAACCAGGCTGTGGCCGAGCCAAAAATAAAATCAATATCCCCAATAATAGTGCAGCCGGCAAAATAGTTGCGTGCGGTGCGGTTGTTCTCCTGCTCTTTAGGTCTGCCGAGATAAAGCGTATCCTGCTCCCCGATAAACGTGCAGCCGTAAAAAGCGACCCGGTCCGCATCCACATACAGCGCCACCGCTTGGGCCACTCGTTCGCTTGGACCGGCTGAATTGACAAAGGTGATATTCTCCACCTTAACGTTGTCGCCGGTAATATAAGTGCTGGCCGAGCCGTAGGTCCCGACCGGGTTCCCGTCCTCCCCAGGCTTGGCGGCATAATCATCGTACCTGAACACCACTTCTCCTTCTCCGCGGAGATGAAGATTGGGTTTGTTGATTCGCAGCTTCTCCGTATAGGTTCCCTGCCGGACCGTAATCACCGTCCGGTACGGCGCATGCTCCGGAATGCTGTCCACCGCGGCCTGCACCGAGTCAAAATTCCCGCCAGCGCGACTTACCACAAGTTCGTGTTCCGGCTGTGTGCTGTTCGTCTGTGTGCCGTCCGGCTGTATGCTGTCCGTCTGTGTCCTGTTCTTATGTGCACTCTCACTCAGTGTGCTGTCCATATGCTCACATTCTGCCAATTTACGTTCCATCTGCTCACCTTACATTTCCGGTTCAAATTCAGGCGCCCCGCTAAAGTGCCGCAAAGCAGGCGCCGTTCCGCTGCTGTGCGCCCGTTCAACTGCACCAGCGTCGTTCCCACTACACAGCGCCCGTTCCACTGCACTGCTTCCGTGCCACTGCAAGGCACCGTTCCACTGCACGGCGTCGTTCCACTGCACCAACACCGTTCCGCTGCACAGCGCTCGTTCCGTTGCACTGCGTCCGTGCCACTGCAAGGCACCGTTCCACTGCACAGCGCTCGTTCCGTTGCACTGCGTCCGTGCCACTGCAAGGCACCGTTCCACTGCACAGCGGTCCCACCCTTTGCGGGGTGGGACCTTGTGACAGCTGGTACCCGGAAGGAACACTTTTCCTTGGATTACTTCGCTTTATTCTCTTGAGCGATTTTGTAGGCTGCGGCATACTCTTCGGCGATTTTGTCGCCGCCGGATTTTTTCCAGCTTTCAACGGCTTTTTGGAAGCCCGCTTCGTCCAGCTCACCCATGATGAATTTGAACGTAGCGTCCGTGATGATTTTATCCAGCTCGGTGCCCTGTTCGTTGGCTGTTGCGGAATCCAGCGGAACAGTCGGGTCAAGTACGGCGTATTTATCGTTTTCGCGGACCAGCTCATTGGCTTTTTGTTTGTCCGGATCAGCGTCTTTCAGGTCATACGTTACTTCGCTTGGTCTGGAGCTGGAGAAAGGCTGAACGTCTGCCTGCCATTTTTCAAGATCCAGGATTTTGAACGCACCGTCTGCGTCGATCTCATAGTGGGTACCTTCAATACCGCCGGTCATCAGCATGTAAGCTTCTTTATCAAGCAGGTCGTCAACAAATTGCAGCAGGCGTTTCAGTTCCTTTTCGTCTTTGACTTCGGATTTGGGGAATGCCATCAGGCCGCCTACACCGTTGCCTTCGGACCATACACGATAGTTGGTATCGCCAGGTTCTTTAGAGATTTTGTTCACTGGCACCAGCACCATGTTGTCCTGGATGCCTTTGGCTTTGTCTTTCAGGTTTTTAATATCGATCATGCCGGTGTAGATCCCGGTTTTACCCTGCGCGAACTGGTCCTGCTGGTCTTTTTTCGCCGTTACGGCAAAGTCTTTGGCCAGGTAGCCGTTCTGGTAAAGGTCTCTGGAATACTTCATAGCTTCCACGTATTCCGGTGTTTCAAATTCAGGAATAAACTTGCCGCTGTCGTCAACCATCCAGCCGTTAGGCGCTCCGAAGTAGGTGGCGATCATTTTGAAGCTGCTGTACTTCAGATCGGAGCGGTCGCCAAAACCGGTGGTGTCTTTTTTGCCGTTGCCGTCCGGGTCTTTTTCCGTGAATGCTTTCGCTACTTCATACAGCTCATCCAGCGTTTTCGGCACTTCCATGCCAAGCTTGTCGAGCCAGTCTTTACGGATGACCAAGCCTGGGCGCGCCAGGTTCTTTTGGAACGGTACACCATACAGCTTGCCTTCGATTGATGCGGCTTCGCGTACTTCCGCCGGAATCTTTTTCAGGTTCTCAAACTCATCAAGGAAAGGGCTTACATCCCAGAACAGGCCGGATTTCAGCGAGTTTCTTACGGACGAGTTGTCCATCATGGTCAGTGTTACAATATCTGCGAGTTCACCGGAAGCCAGCGATGTTGTAATCCGTTCTTCTTTGGAAGCGTCGGGTACCCAGTTAAACGAAATTTTGGTTTTGGTGTATTCTTCAAGTTTGCTTTTTACCACTTCGGTTGGAGGAGATGGCGTATGCAATACGTTCAGCCAGGTGATTTCAAGCGGCTTTTCCGCATTTGCCCCACCGTTTGTTCCGGCTGCATTTGTTGCAGCTTCGTTGTTTCCGCCACCGCATGCCGACATCAATGACCCCATCAAAGCGACTGTCAGACTCATGGTAACTAATCTTTTTTTCATTGTTCTGCTCCTCTTTACTATATATTTATATTGAAAGTGAAACCGTAAGGGACCGGGAGAGCGGCGTTTAGTAAACGCCGTCTTCTCCCATTTTTTTTGCCAGCTTGTTGGAGAGCATGACCAGAATCAGGCCAACCACTCCTTTGAACATGCCTACTGTAGTACTGAAGCTCAGCTGACCGTTCTTCAGACCCGCGGTATAAATGTAGGTATCGAAGATTTCAGCAACCTCGCGGTTCAGCGAGTTAAGCAGCAGGTACATGTGCTCGAAGCCAAGGTCCAGGGTATGTCCGATCTTCAGGATCAGAAGAGTAATGATAACCGGCCGGATTGCCGGCAGCGTAACGTGCCAAGTCTTCTTCAGGCGTCCTGCGCCGTCCATCTCGGCAGCTTCATACAGCTGCGGGTCAACGGTTGTAACCGCTGCCAGATAAATGATGGTGGACCATCCGAGTTCCTTCCAGATGACCTGCAGAATGTATACCGTACGCAGCCATTCCGGCGAAGTCAGGAAGCTGATTTTTTCAAATCCCATCGCGGCCAGCGCTTCGTTGATCAGACCGCCGTCCACCGTCGCAAATACATAAGTAATCGAAACGATGATAACCCAGGACATGAAGTGCGGGATGTACATAACGGTTTGAACCGCGTTCTTGAACCACTTGACCCGGACCTCATTTAGCATGAGCGCCAATATAATGGGAAGCGGGAAAAAGAACAGGATGTTCATTCCGAACAGGATCAGCGTATTTTTCAGCAGCATAAAGAATGTAGGTTCCGTAAATAACCGGTGGAAATGTTTGAATCCTACCCACTCACTGCCTGTGATGCCCAAATACGGCTGATAATCCTGGAAGGCGATGATCAATCCGCCCATCGGTAAGTACTTATAAACAATGAAGTACAGCACGCCGGGCAAAATCATCAGATACAGCAGCTTATATTTTTTTAAGCTTGCCAGGACGGATAACGTCTTTTTTCTTTCTTTCTTCAGATTTAGTTGCGGTGCAGCAACACTTGAAGCTTTCACTTTTCGGCCTCCTTCTGAGCAATCCTTCTTGCACTCTCAGATTACGGGATAACCGGCATTACGTATATAATCATTGGCTGATAGCGGTTTCAGGTTTACTGTAATCCCTTGCCCCGCGCGGCTTTGCCCGTTCGTGACAGCCTGTTGAACTCAGCTCGTGATTACGATCCGAGCTAATGATTATCCGGTGGAATCCGGCCGAAACCTCGTCCAATCTTCCATTAAAGAGGACCTCATCATCTGATTATATACGTAATATCAAGCCCTTGTTATTGTGGTTATGTAACCGATTACGAGGAGGATAACCCATGAACACTACAGCAAGAAGAAAAGAGTCATTAGGCAGCAGAGCCTTTAACTGGGTGAACAACGGGCTGCTGCTATTGATCGCCCTGATTTGTCTCCTGCCCTTCGTTAATATTATCGCAAGCTCGTTTGCGACCACGAAGGAGGTTGTTTCCAAGCCGTTTATGCTGTTCCCGACCACCTTTACGCTTGACGCTTACCGCTACATCCTGTCCACGCCTACCATCTTTAAAGGCCTTGGGGTATCGATTTTTGTTACGATCGCCGGCACCGTAGTCAGTATGGTGCTGACCGCCATGATGGCCTACGGCCTGTCCCGCAAATATCTGCCGGGCCGAAACAGCATCAACTTCATCGTCGTCTTCTCCATGCTGTTCAGCGGCGGCATGATCCCTACGTTCCTGGTCGTAAAAGCTACCGGCCTGATCGATTCCATCTGGTCAATGATTGTTCCGGTCGCCATCAACGCGTTCAACATGATCATCATGCGTAACTTCTTCCAAGCGATTCCGGAGAGCCTTGAGGAATCCGCCAAGATCGATGGAAGCAACGATTTCGGAATCTTCCTTAAAATCATGCTGCCGCTGGCCCTGCCGTCGATCGCCACAATCTCCCTGTTCTATGCTGTAACGTACTGGAACACGTACATGACTGCGATTCTCTACATTAATGATTCCGTCTTGTGGCCGATACAGGTCCTGCTCCGCCAGATCGTTATCGTCTCCAGCGGTATCAATGCGGACAGCGCCTCCGTCGACATCGTGCCGCCGGCACAGACGATCAAGATGGCCGTTATCGTTGTAGCCACAGTGCCGATGCTGGTCGCTTATCCGTTCGTGCAGAAGCACTTCACCAAAGGCGCTATGTTGGGCGCGGTAAAGGGCTGATCGGATCCGGATCAGATTGCTTCCGGAGCCTCTGTACCCTATGTACGCAAAAAGCAGATAGACAAGCCAGCCTGCCACGTAAGATGTGGCAGACTGGCTTTTTGTTAGGCATATGGAGATTGTAGTGCATTGAGGTGTTATTCCGCCCATTTCACTACAACCAAGTAGTCGACTGTTTGGCCATCTGAACTCCAAATGATAACATTGGCTCCTGGGCTGAATGCTTCACTTCTTTGCGATACAAAATCGGAATAGGTTATGCGTTCATAACGATAATGTTCACCTACGATTGTACTAAAAAAGTAATCAATTTTTTCGTAACGTATATAAATGCGGCTGTCGGATGTGACTTTAAAATCCATAAGTTTTCTTTGCTCCGAAGCCGTTTGGATACTTTTTTCCACTGTCAGCCTGGAGTCCTTTAATTTAATGTACTTTCCGTTAAGATAAGCGGGTGTTTCAATAAAAGATTGAACAAGATCCCCGTTTGCGATTGTCATTTCCTTCGGAGTTATAATAAACAATTCCGTATGGTGAACAAGCAGAATACCAACAGCAATGCCTCCCGAGACCAAAACCATGGTTATTATTGAGGTAAACAGGAAAATAATTGATTTGGAACGTTTCTGTATGGCCCTAAATAGCAGATAACCGATGACAACTCCTAGTGTATTAAAAATGAGATCATCAATATCCGTGCTGCCCAATCCAAAAACAAGCTGCAGGAGTTCAATGGACGCGCTAACTGTAATACCGCCTGCAAGCACACTTCTGCGTTCTCTTTTCAAAATAATAGGCGTTAGTAATCCCCAAGGAATAAACGCAATCACATTGCCACACACGTTTTCCAGGATTCGGCTTAATGAAATATTATGACTCACCATTTCAAGAATAGACTGAAAAGGAATTATACTTATTGTGCGTTCACTTGCACCTACGGCAGCAAACAAGTGATACAAGCTGGCTTGTTTGAAAAGCGTTACACGTAATAAAAGGATGATGTACAAGATGAACAGTCCGTATATAAACCAGCGTAAACTTTTTTCTTTGGTGCGAGTTTTATTTTTCATGCTCCTCTTGCCTCCTGATAGATATGGGATGAAACATAAAAACGGCTTGCTTTATCTAGTGAAAGTGTACTAAATAAAAGCAGGCCGTCTATTTTTTATTCCTTTTGAGAATCTTATTTTTTTCTTATGCTTCTGATCCCTTACTAAGGATAGGCAAGGTCACCGTAAAAACGGTGGTTTCATCGCAGCTTTCTGCGGTAATCGTCCCATCGTGCATTCTCATAATTTCCTTTGCGATTGCTAAACCAAGGCCTGCGCCGCTGTTACCTGAGATCCCGGCTTCCTCTGTACGATAAAATTTATCAAATATGCGCTCTAACTTGTCGGCAGGTATAGTTTCTCCACGGTTTTTAATGCAGACCACTGCTTGTTCATTTGCATTTTGTACAGCAATATCAATTGTACTTTGAGGATAACTATAAGTGATTGCGTTTTTTATGACATTGTTAAACACCCTGGCGATTTTTTCAGCCTCAGCCAACACAAATAAGAGGTCTGGAAGATCCAGACTTAGATGAAGCTCCTTTTGCTGCAATAACGGGTAAAACTCATCAGCGGTTTGTTCGATCAAAAAACATAAATCAACTTCCTTTTTTACGATTGCCTTGCCAGATAGGCTGTAACGTGTGATATCAAAAAATTCGTCGATCAGGTTTTCAAATTTCAGTGCTTTTTCAAATGCGGTTTTTATGAACTTTTTTTGTTGTTCTGGCTGCATGTCCGGCGCTTCGCATAAAAGGCTTAAATAACCGACAACAGAAGCAAGCGGGGTTCTTATATCATGGGCGAGATAAGCAAGGCTGTCGGACTTTTTTTGAATTTCTAGTTCCATGAAGTGCTGCCGCTCTCTATTTTGGGCTTTTACAAGATTAAGCCAGTTTTGCAATTCCGAAAATTCTGCGGGTAATGTAATCTCGTTATTCGAGTTGTCCAAAAAATAATCGAGCCGGTCCATGATCTTCATGACTTTTCGTGAGGCATTCCATTCAATTCCTATCCATATCAGCAGCTGTGTAGTTACGAAGATCAATAAGATAACTGCGGGTTCATAGTTATGTATTACATAAGCTAAATTGTAGCCAATCATGCCCTTAAGCATAATATAGAACTGATCTGCCCAAACGACCTTGATCACGAGATAGCCGGTTGCGAATCCAACAAATGCTGCAATGGCCCAAATCAAATGGCGCAGCAGTAAGGCTTGTTTGTATTTTTGTGAAAATTTATTATTCAACGATATACCCCACCCCCCATACGGTTTTTATAAATTTGTGCTTGTCCCCGGTATCCTGCAGCTTCTCCCGTATATGCCGGATTTGAACCATTACTGTGTTTCTGCTGTTTTTGAAGTATTTTTCTCCCCATACCTGCTGAAAAAGCTCGTCTGCACTAAACACGGTCCCTCTGTTTTTGCACAAGAGCCACAATATAGAGAACTCTGTGGGAGTCAGCTTAATGGCTTCGCCATTTAATTTACACTGGTGGGAGGTTTTATTGAGAAAAAGACCCGTGACTGTGACCGTTTCCGATGTACTGCTGTCTTGTCCGTCATAATACTGTACTCGCCTTAATTGGGCCTTAACACGCGCTACTAATTCAACCGGCAAAAAGGGTTTGGTAACATAATCATCCGCCCCCAAGGACAGTCCAGTGACACGGTCTATGCCGTCTGTTTTGGAAGTCAGCATAATGATTGGAAAAGTGAACTTTTCCCGAATGAATTGGCACAATTCAAACCCGTTTCCATCCGGCAGCATTATATCAATGATGGCCAAGTCAATTTTCTCATTATTAATCAGCACTAATGCCTCTCTTGAAGAATAACACTTGTATACTTGAAACTTCTCGTTCTGCAGAAATACCTCAATCAAATCCGTGATTTCCGTTTCATCATCGATAATCAGTATTTTTCCATTCATCCTATTACTCCTTGATTTTCTCTTGGTGTGCAGGTTATTCTCTTTACTTCCTTTTTTTAGATGTCAAAAGGACACTTCGACATTTCGCCCTGGTTCTCCTGTTTGCTCCAGCATCTATTCAGGCGTGGCAGGGACCTCTAAAAAACAACGGCCCAATGCCGGAGCATCGGGCCGTCTATCTTCCTGCTATCGCGAACCTCTTCACCTTCCTGACCATCGCAGCTACCTTGACTACCACGGCCGCTCGGACCACCATAGTCACTCTGACTGTCCAGCCACTCCAACCACCGCAGCCCGAAGCATGGCGCCCCCGCCCCGCACACTGGGCTAATATTGCTGCTTCAACTTACGGTAAGAGCCTGGGGTGATATCTTCTTTTTTGCGGAAGGAACGGATAAAGTTCTGCGGATTATGGTACTGCAGCCGTTCTGCAATATCCTTAATCGTCATATCGGTTTCGACAAGCCACTTCTTGGCGATATCCAGCCGGTAGCTCATCAGGTATTCGCTAAACGTTGTTCCAAACTCTTTCTTAAAAATACTGCTTAAATAGTTCGGGTTATAATGCAGCCGTTCCCCAATCATCTCCAGCGACAGATCCTGGTCGTACTCCGCCCGGATGATGGCGGCAATCTTGTCGGAGATGCAGCGGAACTGCTGATTCGTCTTCTCCTTCATGCTGCGGACCATCGGCTGAATGACTTCCTCTACCAGCATGCGTTCGATTTCCTCGGGATTGCGCATATCGAGCAGACGGTGGTACAAAGCATAGTTGTCCTGGGTCAGCAGGACCTCCACTCCAATCAGCTGCTCCAGCTGAATCAAATTATTGACGAACCGGATCAGCGTAACCTCAAAGTTCATGGAGTTGGTGCTATTTTTCATCATTTCAGCCAGCAGGCGGTACAGCGTCTTCGAGACCCGTTCCTCATCTCCCAACCGGATCGCGTCAAACAATTGGGATTCCAGCTCCGTCGGATATTTGAGCAGCACCGGGCCGGAGACAACCGTAGCAATGTCATCATAAAAAATAATCGATTCTTTTCCCAAATTCAGCCGCTGATGAAGTGCCTGCTTCCCCATCTCACACGCTTCCTTGCTGTTCAGGAGCGTTTCCTGCGTGTTGCTGACGCCGACGCTGACCGACACATGCAGATAATCGCGGGAACGTTTGATGATCGCCTTCGCATACTGCAGAACGGCTTTGCGAATCTCCTGCTCGTCCATATCCCGGAACATCAGAATCGTGGCCTGGGTCCGGTCATTCAAAATAATCGGCAGCATCCGCTGCTCCTCCGGAACGATCTCCTCCACCAGCTTGTTTACGGCGAGCAGCAGCAGATCTTTATCGGTCACCCCATGGCCGCCGTAATTATCCAGCTGAATCAGCATGACCATGTAATGATTATCCTCAGACAGCGTATAGCCAAACCGCTCCATGTTCTGAGACAGCTCTTCTTCCGTAATCCGCCCCCGGAACAGATTCAAAATAAACTGCGTCTCCAGCTGCGGCAGTTCCGAAGCGATTAAGGATTCCAAGTTGGCTTTTTCCGTCTTCATCGTGTCGATGGAGCTGATGATCCAGTCAATCTCATTGTTCCCCTTCTTCGGTGCCGGAGCCGCCGTATCCTGGCTCAAACTGCGCTGAATCTGCTGGATCGGCTTGTTGTAACGCAGCGCAATCATATAAGCCGCAATAGCTACGAACAAGGAGATCACAACCCCCATCATGATGAGACCAAACCGGGTCGCCTGCAGCGCTTCAGCAATTTCATTAGGGTCCAGCAGGGTAACATACACCCAATTGTTATAGGAAGAACGGGAATAAATCGCCTTATAGGATTCGGGATGGCTGAACGACAACGTATCTTCGCCAGTATTCCCCCCATCGTTCTCGGCCGTGCTCGCAACTGCGTGCAGCATTCGACCGTCTTCTTTCAGCGCTTCATCCCCCAAAGCATTTGCAAACAGCAGCTCCCCCTTCCGGTTCGTAATAAACAGGGGAGAATTCGATTCCGTCGCCAGCAGCCGGTCCAGTGAAGTCTCAGGAATGTCCGCTAACGCTATAGCCTGCTTATCCGTTGAGAACACAGGCAGCGTATTTACAAAGCGAATCCCCTTCTCCGTCTTGACCCAAAACAATCCCCGGCTCTGATGATTGATGTAGTTCTCGTACAGCTCTTTCTTCTCATCCAGGGTGATATAGGTTAACTTCCCATTAGAGTTGATCTGCCAATCCTTGACCAGACTCATCAGCGTATACTCCACGCCTTCAATCCCCATGGATGCCAAGTAGTTCAGCTGGGAGTTGACTTCCCGGTAGGCCTGGAACTCCTTAACCGTGATCTGATTCTTCACCGTCTGGCTAAAAGAAGGCGTGGTGCTGTATGCATTAAACGTGTATTCAATAGTTTGAATTTTGTGTTCAAGCATATTCTTAACCTGGGTAATCTGACTCCGTTTGCTGTCCGTTACTCTCTCGTTGACGGATTGAGCTGTGTTAAAATAAATGTAGCTGACAAAGCTGACGACCAATCCGATCCCCAACACGAGAATGGGAAGAAACACCTTATAAAACATTTTACCTTTTCTCATGACAGGCTCCTTAAACAGAGGTTATCCCAATTATAGCGCTTACATGGCAATTCTGCCAAACATTTTTAACGTGTGCAAGCATGAAAAATTTTAACTTTTTATCGAACATAACGAAGTGAAAACTGTCACATTCTACTTAAATTTTTTAGTATTTATGATGAATGTCTGGATTCGACAATACTAGCAAGGATTTGATAATCAGGATGGGGGATCATCAGGGGAGTAGTAGAGGTGTCATTAAGTTAGACGAAGCTAGATAAAGTGGGGTAATCGCACTTCGGGTAACTAGTTGTGTTCACGTGTTCATTTAGTGATAATAACGTTTATTTGAAGAAAAAAGACCAGGTATTTCCCTGGTCCTTTAAGTTAAAGATAAAACTCTAGGGATCTTAGACTTCACCATAGAAACCACTTTTTTATCCGGCTTAAAGTGACTTTAGCCTCCGGCCCGTTGTACCCTAAAGCATTACCAATCAACTTGACGTACTCATTAAAAGTAATCTCCCTACTGTATGACTCTGACCACCAACGTTTTGCATTGTAGCCAGAGTCAGCGCCAATATAAGTCAACTTAATACCGGAACCCTTGTATACCTTCTCAAAATTGTATTTGACCCTGCGCATATGAAAATCAGAAGATACGACGATAGCGGATTTAAAACCATGCTCCTTCATGATTGGTAGAGTGTATAACGCGTTTTGATAGGTACTTTGGGCAGCATTTTCTGTCAAAATGGCATCTTGCGGAATGCCGGACGCCAGTGCGGTTTGCAACATATCTCCCGCCTTACTCGCCACTTCCTCCACATTGGACAAAATCATAGCCGACTCATATCTTGTCTTGTACAACTCTGCCGCTTTTTCCACCCTGCCCGTCCCTCCGCTTAGTACAATTATAGTGTCTACTTTCATGGGAGTTTCAGTTATCGTGAGGAAGCGACCTGCAGTAAGTAAGGCGATTGTTATACTAACGAATATATATAAACCTATCAATGTTCTCTGTCTGAATTTTTCTGCGGATTTATTTCTCGTTTTTTTATTCATAAATTTACCACTTCCGCTCAATCCAAAGAAACATGAGCACTGCCTTTACTTTTATCGGGACTGCAGTTAGGAATCAGTTTTTATCTATTGTCTATCCTTAACAATTTAGCTTTACAGCGCGCAGTTCAATTGTCTTTTGCCCATACAACCCTATTCACATAATCAGTATAAGACAGAATAATTCTTAGCACTTTGTCCGAGACATTATGCATTCTATAGTCACTTACCCACCTCAAAGTGTGACTATCCTGGGAATCCAATACAGTCAAACCTTGCAAAATTCTTTCAGATTGTAACCCAACCATCATAACTGCTGCTTCTTCCATAGCCTCAGGACGCTCATGTGCTTCTCTAATGTTTAACGCCTTAAAACCTAGGATAGAAGCCTCCTCACTAATTGTTCCACTATCACTTAATACTGCCTTTGCATTAGTTTGTAATTTATTATAATCAACAAATCCCATGGGCTTAAGAATTTTCACAAGTGGATGAAATTTTATATTATATAAATCTATCATTTTTTTTGTGCGTGGATGAGTACTAACAATGACAGGATATTCATATTGTTCAGCAATTAGGTTAAGAGTTTCAACAATATTCAAAAAATTGCGTTCTGAAGAAATATTCTCCTCCCGATGTGCTGATACCAAAAAATACCTATCTTGCTGTAAATCAAGCTTTGATAAGATATCAGAATTCTCTATATCATCTTTTTTGGATTCAAGAACCTCATACATTGGACTCCCGGTTTTTATTATTCTATCGGCCGGCAAGCCCTCTCTTAACAGGTATTCCCTTGCAATGTCACTATATGTCAAATTAATATCAGCGATATGGTCAACTATCTTCCTGTTAGTTTCCTCAGGAACCCGTTGATCAAAACATCTATTTCCTGCTTCCATATGGAATATCGGGATTTTATATTTTTTTGCAACAATTGCACTGAGGCAACTATTCGTATCTCCTAACACAAGGAATGCATCAGGTCTAATTTCCTTAATTACAGTATCAATCTTGATAAAGATATTACCTATTGTTTCAGCAGGAGTGCCTACAGCCGCATTTAAAAAGTAATCTGGTTTTTTTAGCCCGAAATCTTGAAAAAATACCTCATTTAATTCGTAATCATAGTTTTGCCCAGTATGCACCAAAACGTGCTCTATAGCTTCTGAGGACTCAAGTGTGTTAATTACCGCTGATAACCTAATTATCTCGGGCCTTGTACCTACCACTGTCATAACCTTTAATTGAGTCATCTTGGCTGTACCTCCATAAAATATGTATCCGGCTTCTCTGGATCAAATGCCTCATTTGCCCACATTACCGTCACCATATCTTGGTCACCAATATTTTCAATATTGTGTGTATATCCTGTTGGTATATCAAGTACCTGCAATTTTTCTCCACTAACCCTGTACTCAATAATATTCTTAGTACCATAATCTCTAAACCTTATAATTCCTTCACCACTAACAACCAAAAACTTCTCATTTTTTGTATGATGCCAGTGATTCCCTTTTACAATTCCTGGTTTGGAAATATTGATTGATATCTGTCCACGGTCTGTTGTTTTTATAAACTCAGTGAAAGATCCTCTCTCATCTATATTCATGTGCAAATCATATATAAATTCATCTTGAGGTAAAAAGCTAAGATATGTACTATAAAGCTTTTTCACAAACGGATCGGACAGATCCGGTACAGACTTATTAGTTCTGCTGCTTTTGAAAGAATATAGCAACTCGGCAATATGACCTAAACGTTTAATATGTAGACTAGATATTTCACCATAAATATTAGTAGAGTTATGATTTCCATTAAGCGCGTTTATGAACTCTTCAATCACATCATCAATATAAACTAGTTCTAATTCCGTATTTGGATTATTTATATTAATTTCAAGGTTCCTACTAATATTAAATGCAAATGTAGCAATTACACTATTATAATTAGGTCTACTCCATTTCCCAAATACATTAGGTAATCTATAAATTAAGACGTTTGAACCCGTTTTTTGTTTATGAGAAAGTAATACGTCTTCCGCCGCTTTTTTACTATTTCCATATGGGTTATTTTGCAGCGCTTGTATAGACGATGTCATTAGAATAGGGCATTTATTATTATGCTTTTGCAACCCGCTAATAAGTGACTCTGTCAATGAATAGTTTCCTTCGATAAATTCATCAACTGATTTAGGACGGTTTATTCCCGCCAAATGAAATACAAAATCAATATTTTCACAAAAATCCTCAAGATCTTCTAAAGTATGATTTTTCGTAAAGCACACAACATCGCGATAACCTAAATTGTTTAACTGCGCCACCAAATTTTTGCCTATAAAACCATTAGCACCAGTAACCAATATTTTCATAATTATCCCCAGCCTTTTAGCTCATTTTGAATATAATCTAGATTTAGCAATAAATCCTTTATCTGCTCTAAATTAAGTCTGCTTGTATTATGTGAATTGTATTCTTCATAGTAAGATAACTTTTCGTCGCCTTCACTAAAATACTTACTATAATTTAAATCTCTCTTGTCGGCAGGTACTCTATAAAATTCTCCCAAATCTTCAGCAACTGCATGTTCTTCTCTGGTCAATAAAGTCTCAAATAATTTTTCGCCATGCCTTGTTCCAATGTTCTGGACAGAATAATCCACCCCGAAGACTTCTTGTATGGCCCTCGCCAAATCCCCTATTGTTGATGCTGGAGATTTCTGAACCATAATATCGCCTGCCATTGCGTTTGCGAATGCAAAGACAACCAGCTCAACCGCATCCTGCAGGCTCATCAAAAATCGTGTCATTTCGGGATTAGTAATGGTTAATGGCTGCTGCTCTTTTATTTGTTCAACAAATAATGGTATTACTGAGCCTCTGGAAGCCATAACATTTCCATACCGAGTCGCACATATCAACGTTTTTTCAGGATCAACCGTCATTGATTTGGCAATTATCACTTTTTCCATCATTGCCTTGGATATACCCATTGCATTAATTGGATATGCGGCTTTATCTGTCGATAAGCAAATAACTTTTTTCACGCCGTATTCGATTGCTGCAGTTAACACATTATCTGTCCCAAGGATATTTGTCTTCACCGCTTCCATAGGAAAAAACTCACACGAAGGTACCTGTTTAAGTGCTGCTGCATGAAAAATGTAATCTACTCCATGCATAGCATTTTTAACACTTGCCAAATCCCTGACATCACCAATGTAAAATTTCAATTTCTCATTTTTATACAACTTACGCATGTCGTCTTGCTTTTTTTCATCACGAGAAAAAATGCGAATTTCACTTATTTCTGAGTCTAAAAATCGATTCATAACAGCATTTCCAAAAGAGCCAGTACCACCTGTAATTAAAAGGGTCTTATTTTTAAACATAATCTCATCTCCTAATCTTATCTGCGAAAAACCGATTTAAAGAAATTGGTTGCGCTATGCTATAAAGACTCATTGCTATTATGTTAGCAATTACCACGCCAATCCATGAATCAAGAGATTTAACCAAAAGAAACGCAATAGGTAGCTTAACAACTACCCCAATTGTAAAATAGATACTCTGTACTTTTAATTGCCCGAAGCCGTTAGCTATACTGGAATTAACACCATTCCAAACAAATACACTTCCAAATATCGCAAATATAATTGCATAAGTATAATTTACTTGTATAGAGTTTCCACCAAGCCAAATATTGATGAAAAACTGAATAAACGGTATTGCTAAAAATTGAAGTATAACTGCAATTAAAGTCATCTTTCTCAATCTCTTGTATAACTTCTCCACCCAGACATAGTTAAACTCCGCAGAAGCTTTAGTTACTGCAGACCATATGGGCGTTATAGCCAGTGTAAAGATAACACCAATCAAAGAAAATAATCTATTATAGACTTGATATTCAACAACTTTTACAGGGTCTACTAATAATGAAATTAAAAATTCATTCGTTGCCGTAATCAGCATATACATGATTTGAACGCAAAAAAATAAACCACCTAATTTCACTATTTCTTTTGCGTAAATTTTATCAAAGTATTTAAACCGAGGAAATGAGACGTTATGTTTCTTTGAAAAGACACATATACTGCATACAAGTAAGGGTAAATTTACCGCCACAGCATATATTACTGCTAATGATAATAGATTGAATTTTAAATCCGAGGTGCTGCCAAATGAAACATAAAGAAGAATCAATATATTACTAGCCAAACCCAGCAAATTTATTATTGCTGATTTTTGCATTGCATACAATATTGATGTTATTAAATTAAGTAGAAATTGAAGCATAGTTCCAAGAAAAAGAATTGAAATCGTAATATTTAAGATCTTTCTAGATACAACCGCTGAAGATACATTTAATATTTTGTTCCAATCTAAACAACTAAAGATAAATAACATCACAATTGTAAAGAAAATAACAATCGAAGCAATTATTATGTAAGCAGAAGATACATATTTATTGCTCTTTCTATTATTCTTCTCTACTAGAGCAGGAACAAGATGATTTCTCAAACCATTTCCAATCCCCAAATCAAATGTTAGAAACCATGATAGAAAGGATAATATCGTAAACCAGAATCCTAAATACACCTGATCATTAAAATAGTTTATATAGGCCGGAAGAGTGAGTAAAGAAATTATTAGAGAGCCACCCTTAACTACAAAAGCTCCAAATACATTATAAATAATAATTCGATTATTCTCGTTTTCTTTCACACTGTTCCACATATTATTAAGTTTCATCATAACTGCTCCAGCAATTTATTAAGCTCATTTTTAAAGTCATCATCTAACTTTTGAATAATTTCTCTACTATTATAATTCTCATTAAAATCAATTGACATTATCGCCTTAGCAACTGCACTAGGATCTTGCTCATCGTAATAATAAATGCTATCTCCAATAGCGGACTTCTCTATAGCTTTTATTCTGACTGAGACTACCCGAAGACCATTAGACATGTATGATAGCACTTTTGACGGAAAAGAAGTCTGGTTATATTCCCCCACCGACGTTTGAGTACTCAAACCAATATGGCATTTTTGTAAGAACTTTATATATTCTTCTCCTTGAAGTAATCCAGCATACGAAACTTTTGATTTACCAAATTGAGAAATTTCGTTTACTAATTTCACTACCTTCTTAACTTCTTCTTCTGTTCCAAAACCAATAATATGCACATGATAATTCTCAGGTAAATAACGGGCAGTAGAAATGGCTGTCGTTACCCCTCCTTTTTTCTGGTCAAAAGTACCCGCATATACGATTTTTATCTCTTGTGTCTCCAAGCTTTCTTCTCTTATTGGTTCAGCCAGATAAGCACCATGTGCAACTGCAAATGCCTTACCTCGATGGTTTAGTTTAGAGTTTAACAACTCTGTGGAAAAAATAAATTTATCTGCTAAATTAAACACTTTGTATTCAATAAAGCGCCAAAATTTTGAAGGTTGAATATCATCATAAATTTCTTCAACCTCAAGAATCAACACAATATCATTTCTTATTGTTTTCAATAAAATTATAGGTATACTCAACCATTTAGAATGATACACAACAATTTGTTCTTTCTTTTTCATATTTTTAAGAAGGTAGAAGAAAAATTGAACAGAAGAAAAAAGTATGCTAAGTAACTTAAATATTTTACCTCGCCAAGGTAAAGTGGAAAATAATTTTAAATTCATGTTACCACTTTCTTTGGTTAACTTACCCTTATAGAAATTATTATTATTTGTCCAGGAAGGAGAAATCACGTCAACGACATAACCGATTTCTTTTAAGGTGTGAATAATATAATTCATTTTATTTACGGCTGAGACACTATGCATCCTATTCTCAGATTTGTTAGCTGATACATCGTAAAATCCAGCATATTTAATACTTTTATTATTCACGAACTGCTCTCCTCACAGGGATTTTCAATATTTGTTCACTGCTCAAGAATTTCCTTATAAATATTCAATAGTCTATTTCCATTGACTTGAATATCATGTACAACTTCAGCATTTTTCTTAGCTTCTTCAGAAAACTTTAAAGCCAATTGGTCATTATTAAATATTTCGCAAATGTAATGTGCTAACATATAAGTTGCATCATGTTGATACATAAATCCAGAAGAACCATGTTCAATTCGATTAGTTACGCCACCTACAAATGAAGATACAACAGGAACCCCTAATAATTTTGCCTCGCTTACAGAATTAGATTCATTTTCAATGGTTGAAGCCGAGACAAATACGTGCGCATTTAAAAAAGCAGTACACATCTCTTCTTCTGTTAAAGGCCCAGTAAAAAAAACATTATCTACCAAATTGTTTTTCCGGATCAATTCCTCAACATAATAACCATAGGATGTCTTCCTTAATCGTTTTTTGAAATTTGCTCCATTTGTAACATCAGCACCGGCTACATAAACCTTTGTATCAGGGAATTTCTCCAGAATAGTCGGCAATGCCTTCAGTAAATAATGCAGTCCTTTTAAGGGTTGCCATGCTTGGCTAAAAAAGATAGTATATCTTTTACATTTGTTAAGTTCCCATTTAGGTGATTTGTAAAATGTTTCTCTAAGAATTTCATTACAAAAATGATAGGTTAATTGAGGATTAATTTGAGTGGAAGCAGCTTTATCCCAATCAGTTCTTCCTATTACATGTTTTGCATTATTTAGTGCTTTTACTTCATTGATTCCTCTTTTGAAATATCTCCTAGCTTGTTGTACAATGTTGCCTCTTATTATGTCACCTAGCTTGTATCGAACCTTAACCCGACAAGGAAGGTCTGCATAAAAATGTTCATGTATCACGGAAACTAAACCTTGTATATTTACCACTACTTTATCTTTATTGCCAAATGCTCTTGTTGCAACATAAGCATGTGGCATTTCCGTCCCAAATATATGTAATATATCAGGCTTTACCGAGTTTATTATATTAGAAAGACTACTCACTAACTTATCATTAATCCTGAGATCATCCATTATTGGTATACCTTTTATTCGTGAAATAGCTGGATATGCGTAATAACAGATTGAATCTAATTCCCCAGTTATCACCTCTTTTATATTAGTTAGCGGAAAACAATAATGAAGTTCTATCTCAGGAATATTCTTCAGGAAATTTGAAAAGCCTAAAATCCATCCACCAACACTGTATTCAGTAATCCCTAAGTTTCTAGAAATTTGCGGCAATGGAATGTTGCAAATCCAAAGCACCTTCATATATACCCTCCAATAAAATCAATAACATCTAGGCTAGCTCCAAAAGAAAATATAATTATCGATCTGTAGATAACTATCCGGGGTTGATATAGCGAACTGGGCAAGAGATATTGACAGTGCGCTTATTATAAAAATCATTTTTAATTTTTTATCTTTTATAGTCATTAATGCATTTGGTAGCAAAACTAAATTGAATGCAAAAAAATAATATCCTATTCTGCTAACAATATCACTATTAATTGAAACAATCATTATAGCAACATTTATACATGACATGATATAAAAAAAATCAAACATATTTTGGTTAACGAGGGAGCGGCTTTTTAAATTATCTTCTATTTTAGGTTTTCTATAAAGAAAAGCGCAAATAAACGTAATTCCTATAGAAACAAGTATAGGCAGAATACTAGAACCAGAGGTGCCTATTCGTGAACTATACTCTGCATACCGCTCTATACTTATTTTTTGAATTAGTGAAATAAATACATTATTAAATGCAAATGTCAACAAAATAGTAGCAATTAATACCACAAAACGCATTCTTGAAGTTAATTTTATATTTCTGAAGAAGAACATTGGTAGCATGATAAAAGCTGAAAAATGGAAGAAGCCTGCAATTAACACTCCCAAACTATACTTAACTATTTTTCCATCTTCTAAATGCTTAAATGCCATTAAAACAATAGACAGTGCAAGTATCTGTCTAAGACCTGACATAGAAAGTCCGAGAAGGCC
>NZ_JBHOFD010000053.1:0-37847 GCF_046543445.1 Paenibacillus nanchangensis | reverse complement strand
CTTTTAGGGCTGGCCAGTAACAAAGGCTTTCAGCCGCAGAACAAACCACCCGTTCTACGGGTGGTTTTGATTTTGTGCGGGAAACATTGAAATCGTGACAGAAGCTGTTTACTAATTCTGCATGTTTAGCCGATAATTACTGGGTATGCTGTCCTACAAGATGGAGGAATGCCTGGTGAAGATTCCAATTGGAAAAAGAATGCTGCTGTTATGGGTGATACTGTTCCTGATTTTGCCGGGAACGGTACGGGCTGACGGGGCTCCCAAGCCGGACGCCAGCTTTTATGTCAATGATTATGCCGGTGTGGTCGATCCGAAGACGGAAAACCGTCTCATCAACGAAGGTATAAGGCTGCATAAACGAAACGGTGCTCAAGTGGTGCTGGTCACAGTCAATAACACAGGCGGCGTCTCTATGAAAGAATATGCGAACGATTTGTTTAATGAATGGGGCGTCGGATCAGCTGAAAAAAACAACGGGCTCCTGCTGCTGATGTCCATTCAGGACGACGATTACTGGGCGGTGCAGGGATCGGGGATTCAAGACACGGTAACCGACGCCAAGTTATCCGCCATTTTGCGCCGGGATCTGGAGCCGGATTTTGCCGCCAAAAAATACAGTGCCGGAGCGGTCAAAGCGTATCAATCGTTTGTCCGGGCACTTGGGGGCGACTCCGGATCGCTGCCGGCCGCTACAAAAAATGTCGTTTCCGATAATACCGGTGTTTTGAGCCGGGTGACCAAAGATTATCTGAACCAGTCCGCCGCAAGCTACGGCAGCACTACAGGAACAAAGGTTTATGTTGTAACTGTAAACAACAAGGGGAGCGGAACGCTGCAGGATTACGCCTACATGAAATTCAATTCGGTTGGGGCGTCCGCCCGTGATGTGATGCTGGTACTCGACATTGCCGGCGATGATTATCATATTTTGCAGGGCAGCCAAGTTGACGGAATCTTGACGAACGAAGTCCTGGGTAAAATGCTGAGCAGTGTCTTTGAGCCGTACTTTGACCGCAAAGACTATGCCGGCGGCTCCGCCCGCACGGCCGATGCGATCTACCGGTATATGCTGGAGCGATCGGATATACAGGAGGGCGATGCGGTACCTGATACGGTGAAGAACATGCCAGCATCCGCCACAGTAGATTCAAGTAAAGGCTTTCTTTATTTCCTCATTGGTATAACGATTTTTGCAGCTATCGTTATTCTGCCTATAGCCCTAATCATTGTGCTGGTTGCCCGCAGAATCCGTCCTAGAGGAGGCGACTACTATTCCTCCTATGACCGCGGGGGAAGCGGCGGCGGCTACCGGCCGTGGGGCTGGGGCCACCGCTACCGGCGTCAACGTTATCATGAACCGCGCAGAAGCGGCGGGTTCTGGGGATCTTCGGGTTGGGGGTCTTCCGGTGGCGGGGGCGGCGGCCGCTCAAGCGGCGGCGGAACCGGACGTTCGACGTACGAGGAAGAAGAACGATCCACCAATCATGGCGGTGGCGGTTCCTCCAGCGGGGGCGGCGCGGGCCGTTATTCTTCGGGCGGAAGCTCATGGGGAGACAGCGGCTCATCGGGCGGAAGCTCTTGGAGCGACAGCGGCAGCTCTGGAGGCAGCTCCTGGGGAAGCGGCAGCGGCTCGTCGGGCGGTTCATCGGACGACTCATCCGGCGGCAATGCCAGCAGCGGGGGCGGTGTCGGCCGGCACAGCTGACGGCGCGTACACCGTAATAGGTTGACAATACCGGATCCGCACGTGTATACTTCCTGACGAAAGCGTAAATTTTTCCAAGATCAAGGAGGAAAGGTATGTTCTTTTTATCTACTGTTTTAATTCGGCGTTTGGCGTAGACGGGACCCGTCTGCCCTTTTTTAGGGATTCGCCAACCGAATAGACAGTGGATCAAGGGACACTTTTCTCCGTTTGCCGATAGAGTAAGGATAAGGCCGGGGCGGGTTTGCTCCGGCTTTTTTTGGCATTTTTTTGAGAATAAAATCAGTCTGGTTGTCTCCGCAAAATCCATCGGTTGTGGGTGTGATGCCGCGCCTATGCTGGTTTTTGCGTGCTGCAGGCTGGAAAGTGTTCTTGTGCCCTTCTGCGGTTGGTTTCCGCCATTTAGAAGCCTGTATGAAGGAGAGAAACGAAAATGACGATTGTTAATGTAGAAAATATCAGCCATTCCTACGGAGACCGGCAGGTCTTTCACGGGGTGAGTTTTCGCCTGAACAAAACGGAGCACGTCGGCTTGGTCGGCAGCAACGGAGCGGGCAAGTCGACCCTGCTGCGTATTTTGTCCGGCGTGCTGCTGCCGGATGCTGGACACGTCGAATGGGCGCCAGGCGTGAACGTAGGTTATCTGCGCCAGCATGAGGCGCTGCTTCCCGGCGTTAGTGTGCGGCAGGAACTCGGCAAAGCCTATGCCGGACTCTATGCCATGGAGTCGGAAATGCAGCAGCTTGCGGAAAAGATGGCCGGCCCGCGGCACGATACGGAAGCGCTGCTTGCCCGGTACGGCGAGCTGCAGGCGCGTCTGGATGCGGCGGATTTTTATACGCTCGACGCACGGATTCAGGAGGTTGCGGACGGCCTGGGATTAACAGAGATCGGGATGGATAAAGACGTCAGCGAGCTGAGCGGCGGCCAGCGCACGAAGCTGCTGCTCGCCCGACTGCTGCTGGAGAAGCCGGAGGTGCTGCTGCTGGATGAACCAACCAACTTTTTGGATAAAGAGCATATCGATTGGCTGCGGCAGTATTTGCGAGCCTGCCCCGGCGCTTTCCTGCTCGTATCGCATGACGAACGTTTCCTGAACGACACGGCCGGCACCATTCTGCATCTGGAGCATCAGCGGATCAAGCGGTACCCGGGGACATACGATTCGTTCCGAAGCCGGTATGAGCTCAGCCGAAAACAAAGCGAGGAGGCTTACGCAAGCCAGCAGAAGGAAATCGAGCGGCTGGAGGCGTTTGTCCGCAAAAATAAAGTGCGCAACGCCAAACAGGCCAAAAGCAGGGAAAAGATGCTCGGCCGCCTGGATCGGCTTGACCGGCCTGCGCCCGTTCCAGTCTACAAACTGGCCTTCCGGGTGTCGGGTGAGCCGGAGGGAACCGTGCTGGCCGCCGAGCGCCTTGTTGCTGGCTATAGCCGCCCGCTGCTCGGGCCGGTGTCCTTGAATGTGAAACGGGGCGACAAAATCGCGTTGACCGGACTAAACGGAATCGGGAAAACGACACTGCTGCGGACGCTGCTGGGGATGATTCCGCCCTTGTCCGGCCGGGTCCGGGCCGGGGAGCGGGTTAGCGCGGGATATTTTGCCCAAGAACCGGTGCCGCCGGAGGAATCGCCGCTGGAGCTGCTGATGGAACAATACCCGTCCCACACGCAAAAAGAAATCCGGGCCGCGTTAGCTTCCGCCGGTCTCACCGACCAGCATATCCGCCGCAGCACCCGGCTGCTCAGCGGCGGCGAACAAGCCAAGCTGCGGTTATGCCTGCTCATGCTTGGCTCCTCCAATCTGCTTGTGCTCGATGAGCCAACCAACCATCTGGATGTGCACGCCAAAGAAGCGCTGCGGGCCGCGCTTATGGCGTATAAAGGCACGGTTTTGTTGATATCGCACGAACCGGAGTTTTATCAGGATTGGGTTACCGGTCTGTGGAACGCTGAAGATTGGGCAGGACCGCAGATGTCTGGCGGGAAAAGGGCGGGGCGGTAAGCGGTTGAAACAGTGAAGGGCGGAGCGTTCCGGCATGAGTCAATCCGTTGATCCGGTTTGAACCGCCTATCCGGCCGGCGTTATAATCGCAGGGAGGGACGGGCGCTATATTATCCGCGCTATAATCAGCGTCTTGCAGCATCCGCCTCTAGTAGCGCCCCAGCCCGCGCTCTGAAAGGCTCCAGACTGCGCCATCTGTGCGCCATCTAGCGCCCTAAACTGCGTCTCTCGCAGCTCCATAGTGCGCCTTGGCTCGGTTTTGGCTGTGCCCTAGACCGCGTCTTGGCTGCGGCAAAAGATCAGGCGGCCAGAGGTAGGCCGCTGTGTAATCCGAAGGAGGAGAAGTTATGGATCTAGGATTAAAAGGAAAGCGTGCGATCGTAACAGGCGGCAGCAAAGGCATCGGGAAAGCCACCGCCCTGACGCTGGCGGCGGAGGGAGCACAGGTTGCGCTAATTGCACGGAATCCGGAGACGCTCCGGGAAGCGGCGGCGGAAATTGAACAGGCGACAGGTATCCGCCCGCTGACCGTAACCGCGGATGTATCCGTGGAGACGGCGGTTCAGCGGGCGATCGGGGAGGCCTGTACGGCGCTGGGCGGACTGGACATCCTGGTTAACAACGCAGGCACTTCGGCGGCGAAACCGTTCGAGGAGCTTGAATCGGCCGAGTGGGAAACGGACCTGGATTTGAAGCTGATGGGGGCGGTGAACTGCTCCCGTGCGGCGCTGCCGTTTTTGAAGCAGCAGGGAGGAGCGATTTTGAACGTTACAGCGATTAAAGGCAAAGCGCCGTCCGCCGCTTCGCTGCCTACCTCCGTCAGCCGGGCAGCCGGCCTGGCCCTGACCAAGGCGATGAGCAAGGACCTGGCCCGGTTCGGCATTCGGGTAAATGCGGTCTGTATTGGACTTATCCGCAGCGACCAAATCGAGAAGAAGTGGAAAAAAACACAGCCCGGGAAGTCTTGGGAAGAATTTGCCGCCGATCCGGCGCACGGCATTCCGCTGGGACGGATCGGAGAAACGGAGGAGGCCGCCAAGGTGATTACGTTCCTCGTTTCCGAAGCGGCATCGTATATCACTGGCACAGCAGTTAATATTGACGGCGGCGCGGCGCCTGTACTATAAGAGCTGCCCGCCGCAAACCAAAAGCAGGCAGATTGCCGGAATCATTCCGCAATCTGCCTGCTTTTTTATCGCAAATCCTCTGCAGCAGCTTCAACTCGGTATGTTGCTGCACAAGGTAAGGTGTTTACACGAGCTTGTAACTTGTCTTTGTCTACACAGCTGTAACGTGCCTCCTCAGATGTAACAACACGCTTAAAGTGTCTACACGCGGTGGAACGGATCTGCAGGAGCTGTAACGTGCCAACACGCTTAACGTATCTACACGAGGCGAAACGTGCCTGCAAGGAGCTGTAACGTACCTACAGCGAGCTGTACCGCTCCAATAAACGCTTGAGCCGGGAACGGATTGCTTCACGCAGTTCCGCCGGTTCGTACACCGTCGCCCCGTCACCAAGACGGATAAATAAATGAGCAAAATAGCCGAGATCATCTTTTGGAATCCGTCCCTTAATCCAGCCCGAGCCGTCCGGGCGGATGTGCACCGTAGTCCGCCTTCCGAGCTCGGCTTCGCACACACGTACCGCGTCGCGGTCAAGTTCCGCGTGGCAGTGCAGGAACTCCCGGCTGCTGCCGGAAGCTTCGTCCCAGTTCCCAAGATGGACCCCGCTGAGATTGGCAGGGGCGGGTTCGGAGCCGGCCGGTTCGGCCCGGCGAATCCGGTCGCAGCGGAACAGGCGCAGCCCTCCGCGCAAAAAACAGTAAGCCGGGCAGTACCATAACCCGCTGCTGGCATAGATGCCGACGGGTTGAATGCACCGGCTGGAGGTCCCGCCTGACGACGCATATTCGATCCGGATCACCTGCCCGTTCAGCGCGCCGTCCAGCAGCAGCTGAAGATAAGGAAATTCGGAGCTTCGTGCGGGTGTAACGAAGTCGACGCGGTCGCGAAGCCGGTCGATGCGTTCCCGGATATCTGCCGGCATGTTGTGGTAAAACTTTTCGAGCGCCGAAGAAGCTTCCGCTTCAAACGGCAAATGCGAATAATGCCGCAGCGCATGGCTCGCAAAAAATATAGCCACCGCCTCGTCCTCCGTAAAGGCGATTGGGGGCAGCAGCCGCTCATTCAACAGCCGGTAACCTCCATGGGGGCCGACTTCCGAGTACAAGGGCACGCCCAGCTCCCCCAGCTCCTGCAGATCGCGCAGAATCGTCCGGGTGGAGACCCCGTATTCCCCGGCCAGCTCCCTGACCGTAAATTTGCGTTTGCGGTTAACGGTCAGCATCAAGTCAAGCAGCCGTTTTGATTTCGGCACGGCAGAAAACCTCCGAATAATAAATTGATGACTATGACAATAGTTGTCACTATTATGGGCTAGAATAATAGACAAGTCCAGCGGGAAGGCTGGCTAAACCTAGTCAAACGAAACGGAGAGATGAAAAATGCAGCCTTTACAGGAAATGAAGTCGCTATTGTATGACGAACTGGAACTGATTGTTCGCACCTCCAGCGCGCTTATGGACAAAATCAAACCCGAGGATTTGGCATACCGTCCGGCGGAGAACATGCGGACTCTCCGGGAACTGGCCGAGCATCTGGCTGCCATCCCGGATGTCGATCTTCTCATCCTGCAGGAAGGGACGGAAGAGCAGGTACGCGCTCTGGAAGCGGAGTTCTCGAAGGAGAACGGCATGCAGGGTTTGACGGAACGGATGCGCGGCGGTCTGGCACGGCTGCGGGCTTATATGGACGGCCTGTCCGATGAGGCTTTTTTGCAGCGGACAACCCGGCCTTTTTACCTGGAGCATGCCTCCACGCAGGCAAAGTGGCTCGTTGAAATCGTTACTCATGCCCAGCACCACCGGGGCCAGCTGTTCACATATCTTAAAATACGCGGATATGAAGTCAGCATGTTTGACTTGTATTAACCAGCAGCAGAAGGGAGAACGACAGCTATGAATAGTCCGGAAAAAAGACGCGAATACAAGCGGGTCCGTTTCGACGGCCCCGATGTGCGGCTGTCCTATATTGATTACGGCGGCGAAGGACCGGTACTCGCTGCTCTGCACGGGCACATGAATGAATCGAGGTTCATTGACAGGCTGGCGCAGACGATCGGCGGAGAATACCGGGTGATTTCACTGGACCAAAGGGGACACGGTGAATCGGGCCGGCCGGCAAGCTTCGCTTTGGACCGGTACGCGGCGGATGCGTTAGCTTTTCTGGACCATGCGGAAGCTCAATGTCCGGTGTTCGCCCTGGGGCACTCGCTTGGCGGATTGGTGGCCTGCCGGGCGGCAGCTGTCCAGCCGGAGCGCTTTAAAGCGCTGATTCTCGAAGATATCGGTCCCGTCGTCGACAGTGATATGTCGTTTACGCTGAACTGGCCTCGAAGAACAGAAACAAAGGAAGAACTGTTGGATGCTTTAAAGCATCTTGGGCCTGCGTTTGCTTATTCCATCCAGCAGTTTGAAGACGGCTATGGGCTGCCGTTCCGCGGGGAAGATATGGTGGCCTCCCAGAAGGAGATTAACGGAGACCATTGGCAGGACTGGCTGGCAACTTCCATGCCGGCCCTTGTACTTCGGGGAACACACAGCTTTGTTTTGTCCGAAGCGCTGGCGCGAGAAATGGCCGAGCGCAGACCCCATGTGACGCTGAAGGCTTTTGACGCCGGGCATATGATCTCCTTCGATCAGCCGGAAGCTTATGCGGAGGCGATTCTGGACTTTTTGAGAGCCCATCCGTAATTATTCCAAACCGTACCTAATTTGTCTGAAAGAAGATGTAATAGTAGGGTAACTCATTTACAACTACAACCCGGATGAAGCGGAATTTTTCCGGCGTTAGTTAACATAATTATTATTATGGTAAAATAATAAATTTTTCCTCCCGGGTTTGTGTCCTGCAAGTGAATTCGGTATACTGACTCATAACAACAGGGAACCGGGAGGGATACCATGAATCTGCTGGCCGAGCACCCCTACTATAAAGTTGAGCGCCAGATCTCCGAGCAAGGGCCGACCACTGTGATTCATTCCCGCCGTTTGCTGCTCTACACTGACAGGCTGGAGACGCGGCACCGTAATTTTCCGCTAAGCCAGGTGTTCGACATCTCGTTCCGGCTTTTCGGCGGCGAAGCGCTCATGATTTATCTTCACACGCATCAAGGTGTATATACTTATATGACTGAAACGGACCCCGAACCGTTTATCCTTGCGTACAAGTCTCTCGTAAGCCGATAGAGAGGCTTTTTTGCTGCGCTGCTAACCACGGACTTTCCCCCTTCATTTTTCCTCCCGAAAAAAACTGAAATTTCCATGTGACCGATCGCCGGCGTGCTCTGTCTAATCCATGTAAAACAAATCAAAACAAAAGAAACGCAGGAAAGGAGGCGGCCAATGCTGTGAACAGAGAACAGCAGGTGCTGCGGGCTAAGGGCGGCGACCGCGAAGCGTTCGTAGAACTCATGCGGGAGCTGGAACAGGGCATGCACGGAACCGCACGCGCGATGGTGAAGAAAGACGAAGACATCGCCGACGCCCTGCAGGAAACCATCCTAAAAGCTTACCGGTCGCTTGATACGCTGCGGGAGCCTGGATTTTTCAAAACTTGGATATACCGTATTTTAATCAATGAGTGCAACAACATCCTTAAAAAACGCGGGCGAAACGTTGTTATGGACGAGCTGCCGGAATCCCGGACGATTAGCGGGGCGGATGATTCGGTTGAACTGCGGATGGCGGTGGAGCAGCTAGAAGAGCCGCTGCGGATCGCGGTGGTGCTGTACTACTTTCAGGATATTCCGCTGAAGGAAGTGGCCGAAACGCTGCAGCTGTCGGAAAGTGCCGTCAAAACCCGGCTGTACCGGGCAAGAAAACGGCTGCTGGAGGAACTTCAATCTACGGAAGAGGGGAAACCAACTTATGAATCACTTTGATCTGGACCGGCGGCTGAAAGCCGAAAGTAACAACCAGGAGGAGATGTCGGCGAAGGTGCGCAGAAGACTCGAGGATACGTATGCTTCGCTGCTGGAGACCAGCGAGGAGGGGACAGCGGGCGCTCAATTCGATACGCAGGGGAAGCCAACCGGCGCACAGGTTAATGCACAGGTCAAAGCACAGATAAGTACACAGGTCAGCCCGCACAAAGAGCTGACCAGCACGCAAAAAGAGGCGGATGGCATGCACGCCGGCAAGCTTGAAACACCGGCCGGCACGCAAGCAGGCACCCGGCGTGCAGCGCCGGTTCGCCTCTGGAAACGCCGGTCATTTCGTTCGGCGGCCGCTGTGGCGGTGCTGGGAGCGGCGATTTTCGGCTCCGGGTTCGTCTCGCCGGTCATGGCCGACTCCATCCGCCAGATTCCGCTGATCGGCAGCCTGTTCAGTTCGCTGGAGCTGGACCTGGGATTGCGGCATGCGGGGGAAAACGGGCTGACGACAGCGGTCGATGAGGCGGTGGCGTTTGATCAGACGACCCTGCGCGTGCAGGAAACAATTTTTGACGGAAGCCGAGCGGTGCTGGCCTTCACTGTAGATACTCCTTGGCTGAAAGACGGCATCTATCATAACGGGAAAAAAGAGGTTAAGCTCAGCGATGCGATTGAAGACATTCGCTTCCGCAGCGGCGCTTCCAGCCAGCTTCAGGGCGTGGGCCAATACTGGGGCGCAGGGGAAGCCCACCCGAACTCGATTATTTTTGAACAGACGGTCGGCGAGGCAGAGGCGCCGCTTCCGGACCGCTTTGAGGCGACGCTTGAGGTCAAGCTTGCGGGAATCGATAAGCCGTTTGTGGTGACCGTTCCTTTTGTTAAAAATACCAAGGATGTGGTGGATTTAACGCCCGGAGCGGTCCAAACCGGCGAGTCCCTCCGCTTTACCGTGGACCGCGTAACGGTCACGCCGATTACAACCACTCTCCAATACTCGTTGGAACAGTTGAACGGTGAACCGCTGGATGAAACGGCCGAAAATGAACTGATTTATACCAATGTGGCCGTCTATGACGACAAGGGGAATCTGCTGCACCGTCTCAGCGGGGAAGGCGAAATTGCGGGCAAAAAGCTGCGGATGAAGGTGAGTTACGCCAGCGCATCGGGCGGATTACCGGCCAAGCTGATCCTGAAGCCGTTCAAAAATAATGACGGAGAAATCCCGGAAAACATTGATCCAAGCTCCTTTATTCCCGTGCTGGAACACGTAATTGAGCTTCCGGGCCGGTGAGGGGAAAGCAGGTGAAATCATGGATATCCGATTTACGATTAACGCGTTTCCCGCACTGTACGGCGTCTTTCTTGCGGCTGTAATCATCATCCTGATCTTGTATTCCCGCGGGGGAGCGGCGCAGGGAAAACGCGGGCTGTTCTATCGTCTGCTTATGTGTTTGTACGGAACCGGGGTGCTGTATTTTGTGTTGTTTCCTATCGATGTCAATATTGGGCAATATGCGCCAACCAACCCGTGGTATAACGGAATTCAGTGGATACCGGTGCTCACGATCGACCTTTCTTCATTTGCTAAAAATATTCTGTTGTTCGTTCCGCTGGGGCTGCTCCTTCCGCTGATTTCCGGACGGGTGCGCAGCTTCAGGCAGGCGGGCCGGGCCGCTTTTTGGTCCAGCCTGGGGATTGAGCTCGTCCAGCTTGCTGTGCGGATTACGCTCGGCAGCGGGCGCACCACGGATGTGAACGACCTGATTGCCAATACGCTCGGCGGACTTCTCGGCTATGCGGTTTTTGCCGGAGCGGTGCGCATCCCTGCTTTGAACCAGCTGCTGGGCGCGGACCGGAAGCCGGTCCGGCCAGGCGGTCCAGCGGTTTAGATCTCTCCCAAGCCTTTCTCCAGGCCGCCGTCTGGAGAAAGGCTTTTTGGAGCCAGTGAATTGCTATATTCACGCAAATAAATTCATGTAACAACGGAGCGGGCGGGCGGCGTCTTTTTACCTATGAGTGGCTTGCCGGCAAATGATTAGAGTCGATAGGGCAAGGGTAAATAATCGAGGCAGGGCTTACAGTATATGTCATATATTAATGCGGAAGCCGGGTGACACCATGAGAGGAGATTTATTGATCATCGGAGGCAAGGAGGACAAAGAAGGAGACCGCGAGGTCCTGTCCCGCTTTGTCGAAATCGCCGGAGGAAAAAAGGCATGCATTGGCATTCTTACTACCGCCACGGAATACCCCGAGGAAATGGGGGAGGAGTATGACCGGTTGTTCCGGTCGCTTGGATGCAAGGATACCGTTCTGTTCCGGATCGCTTCCCGTGAGGAAGCTGAGCAGGCAGAGATCAAGGGAAACTTTGAGCGCTGTTCGGCCTTGTTCATCACCGGCGGCGATCAGGTGCGGTTAACGAGCATTCTGGGCGGAACTTTGTTTTACGATCAGCTTCGGCGCAGATGGAGCGAAGACGGCATGCCGATCGGCGGCACCAGCGCCGGAGCGGCGGTGATGAGCTGCCTGATGATCATGTCTGCACTAGAGACCGAAGACGAATATATTGTCGAGATGGGGGCGGGATTTTGCCTGATCGAAGATGTGATCATCGACCAGCATTTTTCCCAGCGTGCCCGGTTTGGCCGGCTTATGTCAGCGATCGCCCGCAATCCGCAGATTATGGGGATCGGGATCGATGAAAATACCGCTATTTGGGTCCAGGAAGAAGGCGCCCGGTTCACGGTGATCGGCGAACACTCCGTAACGGTGTTTGACGGGCGGAAGCTGGAATACGTCGATACGGCGGCCCACGGCGATAATCAGCATATTACGATTTCCGGCGTCCGGATGCACTCGTTGGCGTCGGGCTATACATTTGACTTAAAAGCTAGGGAACTCATCACATCCGATTCCATGGAGGGACAGCCTCATGAAGGTCAATAACATCAAGTTTTTGTCCGGACCGAATCATTACAGCTTGAAGCCCACCATTCGAGTGGAGCTCGACATCGGCAATCTGGAGCAGACGCCTTCCAATCTGCTGCCAGGCTTTGCGGACAAGCTGCTTGAGGTGATCCCGTCACTGGCGTCGCATACGTGCTCGCTGGGTTACCCGGGCGGGTTCGTGGAACGGCTGCGGGAAGGAACGTGGATGGGGCATATCCTTGAACATATAGCGCTGGAGCTGCAGCATCTGGCGGGCATTCCGGTAAAACGCGGCAAGACAATCACCGCAAGCAAGCCGGGCTTTTATTATGTCACATTTGATTATGTAGAAAAAGAGTCGGGGCGCTGCGCGTTCGAATCAGCCCTTGCAATTGTGGAAGCGCTTTTACGCGGTGACCGGGACGTGGAAGCGGACGCTTATGTCAGCAGGATTGCTGAACTCTATTACACAAATAAATTGGGACCCAGCACGGAGGCGATTTATCAGGCGGCTTTGGCCCGCAAAATTCCGGTCGTGCGGATTGGACCGGACAGTCTGCTCCGGCTTGGCACCGGCGTCCGCCAAAAGCGGGTGCAGGCCACGATTACAAGCCAAACCTCGCACCTGGCCGTGGAATCCAGCTGCGACAAGGAGATGACCAAACATCTCCTGGACGAAGCCGGGCTGCCGGTGCCTAGAGGGACGGTAATCCGTGCGAGGGACGAACTGGCGGGAGCAGCCGAGCGGCTCGGCTACCCGCTTGTGCTCAAACCGCTGAACGGCCGCCAGGGGCAAGGCGTGCTGACCAACCTGCAGCAGCCGGACCAGCTGCTGCAGGCCTATGATTTTGTGCGGAGCGAATTTCCGGAATATGAGGTTTTTATTCTTGAACGGTACTGCGAAGGCGCCGATTACCGCTTCACGGTAGTCAATGGTAAAGCCGTTGCCGTAAGCCTGCGCCGGCCCCCGCATGTGACCGGTGACGGACAATCGTCCGTCCTCGATCTGATTATTCGGGAGAACGGCAACCCGCTGCGCGGAGCAGGCCATGAGAAGCCGATGAGCGCTATACCGGTGGAGCAGGCGGCGTGTTACCTGGCCAAGCAGGGAATTTCGCTTGACGACATTCCGGCAGCCGGACGGACATTAAGCGTAATGGGCAGCGCCAACCTGTCGACGGGCGGTTCCGCGGAGGATGTGACGGATCGCGTTCATCCCTCTTATTTGCATATTGCAGTTCAGGCGGCGCGTGTGATCGGCCTGGATATTGCGGGAATTGATCTAATTTGCGAGGACATTGAAGTGCCTTATCAAGAAGGCCGGGCTTGTATTCTCGAAGTCAACGCGGCGCCGGGCATCCGGATGCATCATTATCCTTCGCAGGGAGAGCCGAGGGATGTCGGCGGAGCGATCGTCGATTACCTGTTTGAATCACGGTCCAGTGCGGCGGTTCCGCTTATTGCGGTAACCGGCACGAACGGCAAAACAACAACGGTCCGGCTGGCGGCGCATATGCTGAGTGCCGCAGGCAGCCGGGTCGGAATGACCTGCTCCGATGGCGTCTGGATTAACGGGGACTGCGTGGATGAGGGCGACTGCAGCGGACCTGGCAGCGCCCGGCGGGTGCTGTCCAGCCCGGATATCGACGCCGCGGTGCTGGAAACGGCGCGGGGCGGCATAATGCGGGAGGGACTCGCGTTCCGCTACTGCGACGTTGGGATCGTGACGAATGTATCGGAAGACCATTTGGGCATGGACGGCATTGAGACATTGGAGGATTTAAGAAAGCTCAAACGCCTGATTCCCGAGGTTGTTCTGCCCGGCGGCGTTTGCGTGCTGAATGCGGATGACGATGGCTGTGTGGCAATGTCGGAATATACGGAGGGCCGCGTTGTATATTTCTCCCTAAATGACAGCAATCCGGTTCTGGCCGATTGGCTCGCCATGGGGGGAGAAGCCTGGTATTTATCGGAGGGATGGCTTCTTTACGGCACAGGCGGCCAAACCGTCCGTTTCGCCAAAGCGGCGGACCTGCCGGTGACCATCGGCGGGCTCGCCAAACACAATATCGCAAACGCCCTCGCCGCGCTTGCGGCGGCCCGCGGGCTGGGCCTGTCCATCCGGCAGCTGCATGAAGCGGTTATGACGTTCCACCCGACTCCGGAGCAGAGCAAAGGCCGGTTCAACATGGAATATGTCGCCGGAAGAGTGCTCATTACGGATTACGGCCATAATCCGGCAGGATTAAATGCCGTGTATGAAGCGGTGCAAGCAATCCCTAAGCAGCGGCTGATTACGGTTGCGTCCGCTCCAGGCGACCGGCCGGATGGAGCGATCGCCGAGATGGGACGTATTGCGGGCCGGCATTCCGACTTCTTCGTTATCAAAGAAGACGATAATTTGAGAGGCCGGCAACCGCTGGAGTCGGCGGCGCTGCTGGAGGCCGGTGCGCTGCAAGCCGGCTTGCCGCCGGAACGGACGCATATTATCCCGAACGAAGGGGAAGCGTACCGGGCGGCTTGGGAAAAGTCGGATTTCGGGGATGTCATCCTGATGTTTTATGAAGATTTTAGCGAAGTGGAAGCCTTTCTTGCCTGGCTGCAGGCGGACGATTCTTCCCGTCATCCCAAGTCTCGAATCGCAGCGAACGGGATGCGGGCGTTCGGGGGCTTTGCAGCGGATTCCGCTCCCAGACTTACGTCAGGCAGCGGTACGGGCAGGATGCGTCTTATGCCTCCGCGGCTGGAGGAGCATCCGGATTCGCTTATAACCTTTGAGCGGCTAGGTGAAGCTGGAGCCGGCTCCGCTACTGCGCTGGGCCCGGCTGAGACCGGGATGATTTTGGCATCTCCGCCATCGATGCCGCCACGGCGTCATGGCTTTGAGGGGAGCCGCAGTCATGACTGAGACGCTGATCCGGGTAGAACGCAGCGGCTACCCGGAATCGTTCCACACCGGTTCAGTTGTCGTAGTGGACTCCAGCGGTGCGGTAAAATACGAAGTTGGCGACGGAAGCCAGACCGTCTACGCGCGCTCGTCAATCAAACCGGTGCAGGCGCTCCCGTTTGTATTATCGGGTGCCGCGGACCGGTTTGGCGTAACCGGACAGCAGCTGGCAGTTTGCTGCGGCTCCCATAACGGCGAACCGATGCACACGAAAACTGTGCAAGAGCTGCTCGCCAAGGGCGGCCTCGAGCCGGTCGGTCTGCGCTGCGGCGTGCATCCCCCATATGGGGAGGAGGCCGCCGCAGAACTGATCCGCTCAGGGACGCCGCCGCAGACGCTGCACAACAACTGCTCCGGGAAACATGCAGGGATGCTGCTGGCTTCCCTGCACACCGGGCTGCCGGAGAACGAATACGACCGGCCTGCTCACCCGGTTCAGCAGGAGGTTCGGCAGCTGCTGGGTGTACTGGGCGGACTGGACCCGGAGCGGATCGGGTACGGAACAGACGGCTGCGGCTTACCCACCTACCGTTTGCCTTTAGAGCGGTTAGCGCTTATTTTTGCAAGACTCGGGGAGCCATCCCGGCTGCCTGCCCCGCTGGCTGCAGCCATTCCGAGATTGACCGGGGCGATGGCACGGCATCCGGAGATGGTGGGCGGTACCGGGGAATTCGACACCCGGCTAATTCAGGTCACATCCGGCCGGATTATCGGCAAAGAAGGGGCCGAGGGAATTTATGCGCTGGCAATTCCTTCGCTTGGTCTCGGCGCGGCGCTGAAGGTAGACGACGGCAACCGGCGCGCGCTGTTTCCAGCGGCTATGGCCGTGCTCGAACAGCTTAATGCGCTGCGGCAGGAAGAATCCGCCGCGCTGGCGGATTTCCGGGAGCCGCTTGTGCGCAGCAGGAGAGGAGAGGTGGCCGGAGCCCTGGTTCCGGTTCTCCGGCTGCGTGAGGCGAGCCGTCAGCTGCAGGAACACCAGCCGCAGTCGCTTCGGCTGGCTGCTTCGGGAACAATTTTGAACTTTGCGCAAATACATGTTGAATAAGGGAAGTTTAGAGTCTGTACGCAAACTTACTTCGGCCATAACCTCATCGAAATCAACGCCAAAAAAGCCTTGAATAGACTCGCTGTCTTTTTATAGCGGGTTGCCAAACGCGGATGATTTTAAAAAGGCACTCATGCTTCAGATTTCATCCCAGATTTCCGCCTTTTATAGCCGCCAGCGAAAGTATGGGTACAAGTTTACGGACTCAGGAGGCCCTATTTGCTGATTATTCCGTGTTTTGGCAAAGTTGCGGACTCAGATGCACCTATTTACGCGGAGAAGCCACAGTTTGGATGTTTTCGGTGCGAATAACGGCACTGGAGTCCGCCAGGCCTACAAAAGCCCAAGAATTTCAGAAATAACTGCCGCTGGGTCCGCGAAAACCTCCGTATCGCGTTCTAAAGACCTCCGTATCGCGTTTTGTGGTAGTCCGCTGCGGGTCTATCACAGGAGAGGAATTCGTAGATCGATCTAGTAATAAACAGGTATAGATCCGGGTTGATCGCATTTCGCAACCCATCACTGAATCGTTTGACTGACCCTAATTTCCTTAATTTACAGTTTGCGTACACACCCTAGCCAACTAGGATAGGAGTTAGGTAGATGCAAACTTGACAAGGAAGCAAGCAAACTGAATAAGTGTTCCGGCATACTTAATTAAGGAATCCGCCAACTTAAGGGATCTGCCAACTCGAAAAAAGCCTACCGGCGACGGTAGGCTTTTTCATGAAATGCGGTGATATAGCGGAACAAAGCTTCCCCATCCTGCGCGGCTTGCTTCGCGCCTGAAGAGAGCGGAAGCAGCATGGCGCGGTAGGGCTCAGGAACCCACACATATTGATGAATGTAGGAGGTGAGCAGAAACCCTTGTTTTTGCCAAAACCGGATTCGTGCCTGATCCTCCTCCGTTCCGCCGGCTTCCGCTTCGATCAGAATGCCCTGGATTCCATAAGTTTCAACCGCCCATTCCCCGATCTGCCGCAAAAATTGCGTGCCGATGCCCTTGTCCCGGTCGGCAGCGCGTACCGCAAGGTAGTCGATCAGCAAAAGCGGCATCCGGGCTCCGCCAACTACGCCGGTAACCGCCATAGCCTCCAGCTCGCCGCAGCTCCATGCGGCATGCAGCACCGCCATTTGCTTGTCGATCATCTGTTTGATAATGTTGCGCGGCTTCGCCCCGTGCGGGAACGCCTGCTTGTATACCGGCTCCATTTTAAGCCACAGCGCCTCATCCCATTTATCAGCCGTCGTCATGGTGAGCAACATGAACTCTTCCCTTCCGGTAAGCATCTTATTGATGTTTTTCCGAATTATCTTATCAAGCCCTTTGCGGCAACGCAAATGCAGCGGCCGACGCGCGCGGTGCAGGGGGGAGGGACGAAATACGGAAGTGAGGGTTGTGTTTCAACTCATGCGGGTGCCTGTAGTCTCCTCCCGTATTACTCCCGTTTATAGCCGCAGGTCAATCACATGTCTGCGGGCAAAGGGACCGCTCGATCGACGTTTCGCCTGTGCGGGACAGCTCAAGGATGCCGTAAGGGCGGAACAAGCTGATTATAGCTTGAACCGCAGAGGATTCGCCTGCGGCTTCGACCGTCAGTGATTCACGTCCCACATCGACCACCCCGCAGTGAAAAGTTTCGGCAAGCGCCATAATCTCGGGCCGCTGAGCGGCTGTGGCGGACACTTTGATTAACGCCAGTTCACGGGAGATGGCATTGTTCCGGTTCAGCGGCTGAATCCGGATCACATCGACCAACTGGGACAGCTGATTAATGACCCGGTCCCGGTCGGCGGAAGTCCCATGCAGAGCCAGGGTGATGCGCGATATCCCTTCCTCGCCAGACGTTCCCACCGTAACGCTGGCCAGGTTGACTCCCCACCGGGCACACAGCCCTGTGATCCGCTGCAGCACTCCCGGCTGGTCACATGCCCAGACTGCGATCCAAAATCTGTCCATGTTATTGTTCCTCCCAGAGCATCATATCGCTTAACGATTTCCCCTGATGAACCATCGGCAGCACCAATTCTCCCGGGTCAATCATAAAATCGATCAGCACTGGCCCCGGAATGTTCAGCGCTTTGTTCCACATAGCTTCAGCCGCTTTAGAAGAGTCGGCGCGCAGACCGGGAATGCCGTAAGCTTCCGCCAGCTTCACAAAATCCGGGCTCCCGGCCAGATCGATATGGCTGCGGCGTCCCTCATAAATCAAGTCCTGCCACTGCCGGATCATGCCAAGCGTCTGGTTGTTCAAAACAACGACTTTTACCGGCAGGCCAAGTTCGGCGCAGACGGCCAGCTCCTGTGCGCACATCTGCATGCCTCCGTCGCCGTTGACCGACACGACGATCCGGTCAGGGCAGCCCGCCTGTGCGCCGATGGCGGAAGGCAGGCCAAATCCCATCGTACCCAGGCCGCCGGACGTAATAAAGCGGCGGGGCGCTGTAACCGCAGTAAACTGCGCCGCCCACATCTGATGCTGGCCCACATCCGTAGTAACAATCGCCTGTCCTTGCGTGGTGCGGGAGATCAGTTCAATTACGTATTGGGGTTTTAGTTTGTTGGCATTCCGGTCATAGGCCAAGGGATGAGCGGTTCGGAAGGCGCTTAGTTCCCGCAGCCAGGCATTAGTGCGGTACCATGGCTCTTTACAGGTGGTATGCCGCTGTGCAGACCCGGTTTTTTCCTTGTCCGCTTTTTCGCTGTCGTTCGCTTCTTCGCTGGCTTCCGGTTCATTCAGACGGACCTGCATCAACGCTTGGACCTCTTCGATCAACATCCGCAGCACAACCCTCGCGTCTCCACATACCGGGAGCTGGGTCGGCACCAGTTTGCCGATTTCTGCCGGATCGATATCGACATGAGCGATGATTGCATCCGGTGCAAACCCGTCAAGCCGCATGGTCACGCGGTCATCAAATCGGGCGCCCAAGGAGACTAGCAGATCACACCGGATCAGCGCCTGATTGGCGGCGTAAGTCCCGTGCATCCCCGGCATGCCGAGCCACAGTTCGTCGTCCGGCGGAAACACGCCAAGCCCGAGCAGGGTAGTGGTCACCGGGAGCCGGAGCAGATGCGCCAGCTCGGCCAGCTCCTCATGCGCCCCGGCGTGGAGAACGCCTGCACCTGCCAGAATCAGCGGTTTTTCCGCTTGAAGTAATGCTTCGCCAAGCCGCCGAACCGCTGTCTGGTCGGGTTCTGGTAAAGGAGAATAGCCGGGAACCGGAGCGTGCTTAGGGAGTTTCGGAGTCTCAGAAATCTCAGGAACGGTATACAACGCTTCAGCGGCTAAAATATCCGCGGGGATATCGATATGAACCGGCCCTTTTCGCCCGGTGGAGGCCAGATAAAAAGCTTCCGCCAGCGTACCGGCGAGCACTTCAATCCGGTGTACAAAATAGCTGTGTTTGGTTACGGGCTGCACAATGCCCGCGATGTCCGCAAAATCCTGATCCGTCGCCTTGCCAGTAGCGTCCTGGCCCAAAGGGACATTTACAGTAATGATGACCAGCGGCGCACTATCCATAAAAGCCGTGGCGATTCCAGTTACCAAGTCCGTTGCACCATACCCGGCGCTGCCGAAACACACCCCAGTTTTGCCTGTCGCTCTGGCGTAACCATCCGCCGCGTGAATAGCACCTTGTCCATGTCTTGTACAAATCCAGCGCAGCTTGGGATGACTGTCATGAAGAATGCGTGTTAAAAAGTCAGGTACAGCGGAGGCGGAAAACAAACATTCGACTTGGGCTTCTACCACAGCATGAAGCAGAATCTCAGCACCGCTGAGCCGGACCGGTTGTTCGTCTATCCTGGCAGCAGAGGAACGCTCAGACTGCATACCAAGGTCAACATTCCCGTGGCCGGATTCGCCATCCGACGGCGTTTGGGTTTGTCCAGCAGAGCGGACAGCAGAAGATAGGAGTGCCGAAGTCCTGCCGCCGTGGATTGTTGTTCGTGTCATTTTTAGTCACCCTTTCATTTTGCTATTTGCATCAACTGTACCATCAAGCACTGCGGCCAAGTACTGTCCAACCGGTTCGTTCCGTAGTATACTTTTGGATAAAATTAGGGTCCGGGGGGACGGCAATGAACGAATATAACCGCGGAGTACATCCAATCTGCCCGGACAGTGCCCAGCAATCCGGCGGATTTGAGACCATACGCGAAGCCATTGGAAGAGCACAGGCCGAACGTTTTGTCGGCCGGGGGTTTGAGCAGGCCTATTTCAGGCGGATGCTGAGGATGCCGGCTGACGGAGTCAAGCTGCTGAATCTGTCGGGAATTGGCGGCGTCGGTAAAAGTGCGCTCTTGGGCCGGTACCGGGAAATTGCCAGTCAGGAAAACGCCCTGTTTCTGCAAATCGACATGCGGGATAGCCTTGGCAGCCCCGCGAATTGGCTTACTCTGCTTGCTGCCCAGTTAGGGAGATACGGAACCGGCGAACCTGAGCTTGAAGCAACCGCCCTCCGGCTGCTCAACCAGGAAGCGACCGCCTGCAGAGTCGTTTTGGCGCTGGATCAATATGAACATGCGGGCAGCCTGGACGCCTGGCTGCGAGAGCATGTTTTTGGGTCCCTGCACACCGGGATTCTGATCGTCATCTCCGGCCGGGATCCGCTTGGCGGAGCCTGGACGCTGTCTCCTTTTTGGCGCAGATGGATTGTTGCGCTCCCACTGCATGATCTGACCTATCAGGAG
This sequence comes from Paenibacillus nanchangensis, assembly GCF_046543445.1. Lineage (NCBI taxonomy): Bacteria > Bacillati > Bacillota > Bacilli > Caryophanales > Paenibacillaceae > Paenibacillus > Paenibacillus nanchangensis. The sequence continues at coordinate 17,519 of NZ_JBHOFD010000053.1, read as the reverse complement.
ACGATCGCTTATCTTCAGGGCTGGGGGATTGTTGACCGTGACCTTACCGACCAGTTATGGCTGCAGTGCTCGGGCCATCCGTTAGCCTTGTCCCTTCTGGCAGCGCTGAATCAGGCTCCACAAGGTCTCAGACGTCCGGAAAACAGCTCGGATACGCTGCAGGAGTTAATGCGTCACTGGCTGGCGGAGGTATCGGATGAAGACATCAGAGCGCTCGTTTATGCGGCTTCGGTGCCGCATTCCTTTGATCAGGAGCTGCTGTCAGCGATGACCGGCGGCGGCGTTGGCGCGCTGATGTTCGAACGGCTGATCGGCTTATCCTTTGTCCGCCGCAGTGCCGCAGGCTGGCAGCTGCATGATCTGGTACGTGAGACGGTCGCAGGTGAACTGCGGCTTCGGATGCCGGCAGCATTTGCTGCTTACCGTTTACGTGCCGTGGCGGTGCTGAGGCAGCGGATTTCAGCCGCTAGGCGCGCCGGCAGACAGCCTTCCCGTGAAGTGGCGGAGCTGCTGGGCCAGGTCGGCAATCCAGTGTTGCGCGCCCATTTTCGGCACAGCCGGGAGTCGGGGAACTACTGGGAAGAACTCCGGCCGGACACACAAAATGAGGCGGAAGCGTATATCGCCCGCAGATTAAGCTCCAGCGGCAGCGGGCATGTCGTATGTGCCGACCCTGAGTCCGGTACTTCGTTTAGATATCAGCTGTCCGCCGAGCAGATGCGCCTGCGGGTGCAGCTGTGGCAGCTGTCTGACGTGCATGCACAGCAGGGATCGGTCCGGCTGCTTCGTCACGCCGACGGCCATCTGGTGGGACTTGCGGCGCTGGTTCCCGTTACTCCGGCAACGATGCCGTATCTGCGGACGGCTCCATTGTCGTCTGCTTTCTGCCGGATTATGGAATGCATAGAGAACGGAGAGTCTTCCCGCGCTTGGTTTATCATGGGGATGGATATTTTCGATCCATCCGATTTGAAGCTGCGCTCCGATCTGGTGCACCTGCTGCTGGAATGGATGCTGGAAGGAGCGCTGCTGGTGGCTTCACCGCCGCCGCTGCCATTTTTCCGGGAGTCTTATGTGAATTTGGGGTTTACCCCGGTAGCTGGCGCAGAACACGGTGCCTATGGCGGGGATGCCGCTTCCGAGACATATCTGCTGGATACGAGAGGCGAAGGCCTGATCGATTGGTTGGAGCGGGTCACGGAGGACGAAACAGGTGAACAGGGGAGCGGGAATTCAAACTCAAACAATAGAGGGGGAGGAGCTGCTTCTGATCCAAGTCTGTCAATGACACAAGCGGCCCAACCAGCGAAACCAGACGTGACGCAAACAGCCCGACCTTGGGAAAAGGATGGCGGGGGGCGGTCTGGCGGTGAGGGTCATCTTTTTCCACTGACTCCCCGAGAAACGGAGGTAGCAGAGCTCCTGATTAACGGCCACACGAATAGTGAAATAGCCGCAAAGCTCTATATGAGCGAGTCCACCGTAAAAAAACATATCAAAACCATGCTGCAGAAAACCGGACTGAAAAACCGCACCCAGCTTGCCGCAGCGCTGCTGAACGGGAATAGTCAGGGTAATGGGCGGAACGCCTAACGCAATAAAAGCATCACCCAAGCCATAACGGTGTGGGTGATGCTTTTTCACTTCTATTAAGCCTCAATGAGCGCTTCCAGATCTGTTACGCTCCAATAAATGCTTCCAGATCCTCTTCAACACTTGAGATCCCGCCGATGCCGAAATTGTTCACCAGCACTTCTGCCACGTTAGGCGACAGGAAGGCGGGCAGCGTCGGACCCAAATGAATGTTTTTGACCCCAAGATGAAGGAGCGCAAGCAGGACAATCACCGCTTTTTGCTCATACCAGGCAATGTTGTAGACGATCGGCAGGTCGTTGATGTCGTCCAGGCCAAACACTTCCTTCAGCTTCAGGGCGATGACGGCAAGCGAATAAGAATCGTTGCATTGGCCCGCGTCCAGAACACGCGGTATGCCGTTGATGTCACCGAGTTCAAGTTTGTTGTATTTGTATTTGGCACAGCCCGCCGTCAGAATAAGCGTATCCTGCGGAAGCTGCCGAGCAAAATCGGTGTAATAATTCCGCGACTTCATGCGTCCGTCACAGCCAGCCATAACAACGAATTTGCGGACCGCGCCGGTCTTGACCGCATCAACCACTTGATCTGCTACATTCATTACTGCATTATGAGCGAACCCGCCGATGATTTCACCAGTCTCGATCTCTGTTGGCGGCGGGCAGGTCAACGCCTGTGCAATGACGGCCGAAAAATCCTTCGGACAACCCGGTTCGCCGTCCGGAATATGCTTGGCCCCGGGGTATCCCGTATTACCGGTGGTGTACAGGCGGTGCAGGTAGCTGTCTTTTGGCGGAACAATGCAGTTTGTGGTCATAAGGATCGGGCCGTTAAACGACTCGAATTCACTGGCCTGCTTCCACCAGGCGTTGCCGTAGTTGCCGTAAAAATGATCGAACCGCTTGAACGCCGGATAATAATGGGCGGGAAGCATTTCGCTGTGCGTGTAAACGTCGATGCCGGTTCCTTCGGTCTGCTTCAGCAGCTCTTCCAAATCCTTCAGATCATGACCGCTGATCAAAATCCCCGGCCGGCTGCCAACGCCAATCTTGACCTTCGTCATTTCCGGATGGCCGTAAGTGCCGGTGTTGGCTCCATCCAGCAGCGCCATCGCCGCTACGCCGTATTTGCCCGCTTCCAGATTCAGCTCCACCAACTGCTGCGCGTTTAAGGAGTCGTCAAGCGTGGCGGCCAGGGCGCGGCGCATGAACCGCTCCGTTTCAACGTCGGTATAACCCAGCTGGTAAGCGTGATACTGATAGGCGGCCATCCCTTTCAGGCCGTAGGTCAGCAGTTCCCGCAGCGAGCGGATATCCTCATTCGGGGTGGACAGGACGCCTACCGTCCGGGCTTTTGCATCAAAAGCTTCTTCTGAATCTGCATTCCACACGGCTGCGTCGTGGAGCGGGAGCGGCTGATGCAGGGCTTTTTCGCCCAAAGCGTTCAGGGCATGCTGCAGCTCCGTACGCAGTTCAAGCGCTTCCCGGATTTTATCGACAAAATAACGCCGGTCGAAATTCGCATTCGTAATCGTCGCAAACAAACCGTCCATTGTAAAGACGGACAGCCGGCGTTCCAGCTCGGCGGGCAAATCGCCTGCCTGCGAGAGCAGAGCCAATCCCTTAATCGTATAAACAAGTAAATCCTGCAGATTGGCGACATCATGCGGTTTGCCGCAGACGCCAACGATGGTGCAGCCTGTGCCTTTGGACGCTTCCTGACACTGAAAACAAAACATGGACGGCTCGGATGCCAGCCGGTTGGTTGTGCCGGTGTTCATATTTTTTTACCTCCTGGTTGGTTAGGGTGGGGCAAGCTAACTTTATTGGTTAGTTAAATTTGTAGGTTGGTTAACATTACAGGGGCGCTTGCACTTTGCTCAAGTAGCGGTAACCCCGCTTCACGCCGTCGCCTGCATACACAATGTTGTCCAGCATGGACGGTTTAAGCCGTTCCTGTTCATCCAACAGCTCCTGTGCAATCAGACGACCTTTGATCCGGGCCATAATGTGGGTGATGCCGGGAAACTCGGCGCTTTCCACAACTTCGGCTACCGAGCATTCTATCGATACCGGGCATTCCTCAATCAGCGGCGCGTTTACGTTGGCGGAAGGAACGGGCGTCAGCGGGATTTCATCAAATTTGTGTACGTCCCGTCCGCTCCGGGTTCCGCAGTAATCCATCGCTTCCGCCTGGGAAGCGGCGGCCAGGTTGACCACAAAATCCTTGACCTCTTTGATCTCGCCAACGGCATATCCTTTGGTGTTGAAGCCGAGCATCATCATGTCCTTCAGTGTGTAGGAAGAAGAAATGGGAGTAACGTTAGGGTGGCCGTTCCGGTCATAGTAGCTGATGAACACAACCGGAAATCCGTAATACATTTTTTCATAGTTGACTGCGATTTTGTCCAATGTCCTTGCCTCCTGAATTCGTCTTCCGCCCTTAAGCGGGCGTACGATCCGGGTGTAACCGGTATTTATTTTCCATAAAAAAGGATAAATCAGATCAGAGGTGCGCCTTGTGATTCCAGTCACAATTTGAAAATAATGTGCGCCAGATCACTCGTTTCCGGCGGGGGTGTGATACGATGAGGGCGTTTCAGTCAGAGTGAAAAAGGAGAGGAAAACGAATGAAAGAGACGTTTACCTATGAGGATATGAAATCCATTCAGCGGGACAAGCTGAGCCCGCAGGTGCCGCTGGAGCTGTTCCGCACGATCCGGCTGATCGGCATGCATCAAGCGCTTCCGATGGGCGGAAAAGGGACCACCCTGACAATTGGCCGCAAAATCGGAGAATCGCTGCCGGGGGAGTCGATTGAAGATATTTTGAAGCTGTTTGAAGAGCTGCAGATCGGGATTCCAAGCATCGTGTACCAGGACGAGGAGAAGCTGCGGATTGCGGTGGAGGATTGTTTTTGCAAAGGACTGCCGGTGCTGGATGAGAAAATGGTATGCGACCTGGAGGGTGCGATACTCGAAGGGGCAATCAATAAAGTTTCGGAGCGCAAGGTGATGGTCCGCGAGATTAAATGCAACGTAAACGGCGACGAGCACTGCGAATATGAGGTGCGGTTTAAGTTGTAATCAGCGTATAGTGTTTTTGATTACATAAATATAATTATGTTAACTTAATATATAAAAAGTTATTTCATACTGTTTTAGGTGACCTGGGGAAAACGTCAGCCGGCTTTGCGGTCGGCTTTGCGGTATGGTGAATATTGAAAAAACCGTTCCAGCCACCGAGAGAAGTATCTCCAGGGCTGAAACGGTTTTTTGTTAGTTGGGAGTGGGGGGAAACGTCCGTCTTACGTTTACCGTGAACGTTGTTCACTGGTGGAGCCGGACCGGACAGACCACAACACGATAGGAAGCAGCAGCAGTGCGGCCAATCCGCCCGATATGGACAAAAAAGAAAAGCTCGCCGCTCCCGCGATCATGCCGGAAGTTGCGCCGCCCGCAGCACCTGACAGGGCGACAAAGACATCGACGCTGCCTTGAACTTTGGCCCGGTTCGAAGGCGTGGTTGCATCCACGATCAGCGCCGTTCCGCTGATAAGCCCGAAATTCCAGCCAAGTCCCAGCAAAATCAGCGCGGCGGCGATGGCCCAAAATTCGTGAGTCGGTGCAAATGCCGCGGTTAGTCCTGCGGCAAGCAGGGTCAACGCCGCCAGCATTGCCATCCGGGTGCGGCCGATCCGGTCCACCCAGTAGCCAGTAACCAGCGAAGGGAGATACATTGCACCAACATGCAGGGCGATGACCCATCCGACAGCGTGTAAGCCGTGTCCCGCATGCTTCATATGTATCGGCGTCATGGTCATAATGGCCACCATCACAAGCTGGTTCAGCACCATTACGGTGGCTCCTACAGTTAAGCCCCGTGAGGATTTGCGGGAGGTTTCCGCAGGGGGGGAGGAGCCTTCAGGCTTGCCGCTCTCAGATGGGACGGCAGCAGTGGCTATGGACTTTGCCACAAGCAGCGGGTCCGGTTTGAGCCAGAGCATACAAATCAGCCCCGCGCAGATATAAGCGGCAGCGGCCAGCAGAAACGGACCCGTAAGCGGCGGCAAACCAGCAAATGCGGCCAGCCGCCCCGTCGGCTCCACCAGATTGGGACCCGCTACGGCGCCAAACGTGGTGGATACAAGCGCCATGCTTACCGCTTTGGCCCGGTTATCCGGTTCGGCCAGGTCGGTACCGGCATAACGCGCCTGCATATTCGTTGCTGCACCGGCTCCATACAGCAGCAAAAACAAGCAGAGCAGCGGCAGGCTGCCGGAAAGAGCGGCGAGGACGACGCCCACAGCGCCTATTCCGCCCGTAATAAAGCCTGCTGCTAAACCGGTCCGCCGGCCGTTCCGCTGGGAAAGGCGGCCGACCAGAAGCGAAGCGGCGGCAGAGCCGATTGTAAATACAGCGGTTGGCAGTCCGGTCAACCGGTCGTTTCCGGTCATCTCCTGTGCCAGCAGGGCGCCAACGGTGATGCCTGCGGTCAGTCCGGCCCCGCCGAACACCTGGGAGATGGCCACCGTAAGCAGTGTTCGCCGGTGAAGCTGCTGCCGCCGTATAGGGTCGGCGATATAAGGCGCGTAGGCAGCGGCTTCCCGGGCTTGTTTTGCAGCGGACTTGTGTTCTGCAGCGGGTTTACGCTTCTCCGTCGGTAAGGTCACTCCGTAACCCCCAAGGAACGCTGCTGGCCTGCCGTCAAAACTGTGTCAAGCTGACTCAGCACGCCGTCAATTTCCTCGCGGGTTGTGTACCGTCCAAGGCTGAAGCGGATTGCAGCCCGTCCCGCGGGTTCGCTAACGCCCATAGCGCTCAGCACTGGCGACATTTCCGTCGTCCCTGAATGACAGGCGGAACCTGTCGAAGCGGCCACCTCCTGCAAGGAGCCGAGCAGCTGCTGCCCGTCTGTTCCGAGAATACTCAGATTCAGGGTGTTCGGCAGCCGCTGCTCAGGGTGGCCATTCAGCTGAAGCCGTCCCCCATACCGCCGCTGCAGTTCACCGTAAAAGTAAGCGGCCAACTCGCCCACAGGTGCGGAATCGGTGCGGGCAGCAAGCTCGCAAGCGGCGCCAAGGCCGGCGGCGAGCAGCACATTTTCCGTCCCGGCACGTCTGCCTTGCTCATGTCCCGCGCCGTGGATCAATGGCTCAAGCCGTTGTCCGCCGGCCAGGTACAGTGCACCGATTCCTTTTGGCGCGTATACTTTATGCCCCGCAAGCGTTAGCGCATCGACTCCCAGCTCCTGGACATTCAGCGGCACTTTACCTGCAGACTGCGAAGCGTCCGTATGGAAAAAGACGCCGCGGCTGCGGCATAACCTGGCGATGTCCCGGATTGGCTGCAGCGTTCCCGTTTCATTGTTGGAATGCATGACGGTGACCAGGATCGTTTCAGGCGTAAACGCCCGCTCCAGCTCATCCAGATCAACGGCACCATAGCGGTCGACGGGCAGGTAGGTGACCCGGTATCCGTTTTTCTCAAGGAAACGGCACGGATTCAGCACGGACGGATGTTCGATCACCGTTGTGATGATGTGGCGGCCTTTCGGCTTAAAGGTTAATGCAGCTCCTTTTATCGCCATATTGTTGGATTCGCTGCCTCCGCTGGTAAATACGATTTCGGAAGACTCAGCATGCAGCATCCCGGCTACCTGCCCGCGGGCGTGCTCCAGCGCTTGTTTCGCCGAGCTTCCCAGCCGGTGACTGCTTGAGGGGTTGCCAAAATCGCCGTACAGGTACGGCAGCATCGCTTCCGCTACAGCGGGATCGATCGGAGTGGTTGCGTTATAATCAAGATAAATCAATTCAGCAGGCCTCCCATTCCATGTTGTCTGTAGAATACAGGAATTGTACGGGGCCATCTGTACAGTTGTCAATTGAAATCGAGAGAGGAGAAACGGGGGATTTAATGAATACAAACCTAGTTACATTTAGAGAAGCGACCCTTCAAGACCTTAACAAAATTGTGTATCTGCTTTCACACGATGTTTTAGGAAAGACAAGAGAAGTGTACACTGAGCCTCTGCCGGAACGTTATATAACAGCCTTCCAAGCCATTAACTCAGACCCCAATAACAAACTGATTGTGGCTTGTTACGGCGAAGAGGTGGTCGGTGTCCAGCAGGTTACCTTTACTCCATACCTTACTCATCAAGGAGGATGGAGAGCTACTATTGAAGGGGTTCGTGTCGAATCATCGGAACGCGGAAAAGGCGTAGGATCCATGTTAATCGGTTGGGCCATTCAACGCGCGAAAGAGCGCGGGTGTCAAATGGTGCAGCTTACGACAGATAAGCAGCGACCCGAAGCGCTTCATTTTTATGAAAAATTAGGGTTTAAAGCAACACATGAAGGATTGAAATTACACCTATAGATGGAAATTTGATTGGGATGGCTGTTGAATGAACGGGAATAGCGGAGTAGGTAGCACAAAAAAACAGCGGCAGTTTTGGACTTTAATTGTTTGGTCCTTGGCTGCCGCTGTTGTCATTTTCATTTCTAAGCTAAGCTTTCATTACTTCTGCTGTAATAACTGTTTCCTGACCGGCTGTTACCGGGCCTTCATGGGAAGGCAGAACTTGTTCTACACCGTCCAACCCGGAAGGGACGAGCACAGGGGTTATTAACGGCAGTCCCGCTGCCTGAATTGCCTCCATATCAAACTCGATCAGAAGCTGGCCTTTGGTCACCTTGTCTCCGGTATTTACGAAGGTTTTGAAGCCGTTGCCTTTTAAAGAAACTGTATTAATTCCAATATGGATCAGCAGCTGAACGCCGCTTTCATGCTCCAGAATGACTGCGTGCTTGCTTTTGTCCATCACATGGGCGACGGTTCCGTCAAAAGGCGCAAAGGCCTTTCCTTCGGCAGGCTCAATCGCAATGCCTTCTCCCATATGCTTGCCGGCAAAGGCTGGATCCGGTACTTCCGTAAGCGGAACCGCCTTACCTGTAATCGGGGAAGGAATACCAAGCACTTGCAGGATGCCGGGAGCAGGTTCCGATTTTAGTTCCGTTATATCCGTCACAGTAACAGTTGCAGTGTTGGCTGCTGCTAATGCCGCTTCTTGTACGGCAGGGGATTCTTCTTCCACCTGCAAACCCTCGTTTTTGTAACCGAACATCCACGTGAGCACAAAAGCGATGGCCATTGCCACACCGTGCGACAAAAGATACAAAGGCAGCTGGCTGTTCAAATACAGCAGGGTGCCGGGGATAACGGTGACGGACATGCCTGTTCCCGCCAGGTGAAACAGGGAAGCGAGGAAGCCGCCGACCGCTCCGCCGATCAGACCCATGATAAATGGTTTCATATAACGCAGATTCACACCGAAAATCGCAGGTTCGGTAATGCCCAAAAACGCCGACATCGAAGACGGGAGGGCAAGGGCCTTCAGCTTCTTGTTTTTGGTCTTCAGGCCAACGGCAAGACACGCCGCTGCTTGTGCTGCCATCGCTGCGGAAATCATGGCGTTAAACGGATTGCTGCCATTTTGCTCGAGCAGCTGGATCTCCAAAAAGTTAAAGATATGATGCACACCCGTAACCACAATAATCTGATGCAAAAAGCCGATAAGCAAACCGGCGATGCCGAACGGCAGATTCATTACGGCCATCGTGCCGTGAAGCACCCATTCTTCAAGGGAATGAAAGACCGGGCCAATCGCGAACAGTCCCAGGGTGATCATCACCAGCAGAGTGATAAACGGCGTCAGGATCAGGTCAAGCGCATCCGGAATTCGCTTTCGCAGAAATTTTTCAAATTTCGCGCCAAGCAAACCGACAAAGAACGCAGGCAGGACCGAACCCTGATAACCAACAACTGGAATAAAACCGAACATCGTAAGGGCTTCTGCGGATCCGTTGGCAACACTATATGCGTTGGGAAGCGCCGGATTCACCAGCATCAAGCCCAGGACAATTCCGAGAACCGGACTCCCCCCAAAGACCCGGAACGTCGACCAGGCGACCAGCGCAGGCAAAAAGGCAAACGCCGTATCCGTCAACACTTGGGTGAACAGCAGGAAATTCGGCGAAATCTCATCGGCGGTCATTCCGAACCATTCCAGGATTTGCGGCTGCGTCAGCAGACCGCGCAGACCCATAAACAGACCGGTGGCAACCAGCACGGGAATGATCGGCACAAATACGTCACCAAATGTGCGGATGGCGCGCTGGAAGGCGTTGCCCTGTTTTTTACCCTGACCCTTCAGATCCTCAGTAGAGGTGCTTTCCAATCCGAGCTTCTCCACAGCCTCAAACACCCGGTTTACCGTACCCGTGCCAAAAATAATCTGATATTGGCCGGAGTTAAAAAATGCGCCTTTGACCTTATCGATATTTTCAACCTGCGGTTGGTTGATTTTTTCCTTGTCGTGAACCATGATACGCAGACGTGTCGCGCAATGGGCAAAGGAGGCGATGTTTTGCTTGCCGCCCACCGCGTCAACGACTTCTTTGGCGATTTGCTGATAATCGGACATTGCGTTTGTTCCCCTCTCTATCCTAAAGATCCCATTTGATTACATTAAAATTGGCGTTGCCGTTATTGGAAAACAACCGGATCTCCCGGCTCTCCGGACTGGGAAAAATGCGGCTGGTGAACACTTCTTCTCCGTCATTTACAAAAATCTCGACCGAGGAGGTATCGGCGAACAGATGCCATGTAATGGTGTCCGCCTCAAAATTGCACCGCCGGACATTGCCATTCACTTCATTCAAAGCTTCTCCGGATAAGGAGCGGTCTAAAATGATTTTTTTGTTGATGCTGTCGTACTGCAGCACCGTTTTCTCCTGGTCTCCGGCACGAAATTCGATCCCAAACGAGTCCGCATCAAAGTCTGTGACTTCACAACACAGCTCATAAGCGGTGCCATCGAACCCGTTCAGCCGTTGGGTTTGATTGTTCAAGGACAGCTGGGCGGTGAGCTGGTTTTTGCGGAGCTTGGCGAGTTCCGGAACCGGCTGTTGAATCAGCTTCCCGCTGCGGAGTGTCAGTTGACGGGGAAGGGTCAGACAGCCTGACCACTCGTGTGCGTCCGTGGGGTACTCCACATCAGGCAAACCCATCCAGCCTACAAGCAGCCGGCGTCCATCCGGCGCTTCCATGGTTTGAGCGGCATAGAAATCAAATCCACGGTCCAGCTCCTCAAACGGCCCATGCCTGAATTCCCCTGTAGCCGTGTTGAGAGGTGACCCGGTGAGGTAACCCGTCTGATAAATATTGTGGTATTGGTCTCCCTCAGCAGCCAGACCTTGCGGGGAAAACAGCAGCACGCCCTGGTTGTCCAACTCAAAGTAGTCTGGGCATTCCCACATATAGCCGAATTCGGGCAGGCTTGTTTTGATTTCTCCTTTAAAGTCCCAGTGGATTAGATCCTTTGATTGATAAAATACCGCACAGCCGGTTTGGTTCGTCCGCTGAGCCCCTAATATGCAGAAGTATTCATCGCCGTTTTGCCAAACCTTCGGGTCCCGGAAATGATCGGTATAACCCGGAGGCACGGAAGGGATAACCGGCTGGTCCCGCTTGGTGATGACGTCATCTCCATCCATATAGGCGAGGCACTGGTAGGGGTGTCTTACCCAGTTCTCGTCCCGGGTGTTGCCGGTATATAGGAGATGAAGCCGGTGATCTTTGATGATCGCGCTCCCAGAGTAGGCGCCATGCGAATCAAAAGGGCCGCCAGGCACTAGAGCGGTACCCATATCGCGCCACTCCGCCAAATCAGCCGATTTTAAATGATACCAGTGTTTCATTCCATGCTCGGCACCAAACGGAAACCACTGATAAAACAGATGATATTCTCCCTGGTAGTAGGAGAAGCCGTTAGGATCGTTCAGCAGTCCGGTAGGGGGCTGAATATGATAACTTTGCCGCCAAGGACTTTGACTAACGATTTCCCGCAGCCGTTCGAGTTCGCCATGCTTGGCTTGATCCAGGAGCCTGTACTTGTCTTCTTTTGTCATTTTCATTGCTGGTTCTCCATTTTGTTGAATTATCGGCCTTTGTTAAATGGCCTGCAGTCGGCGGAACCGGTTCCACGCCGATCAAAAATAATAGGCGCTGGAAAACGCCGTGATAAAAGTGAAAGGGCACCGGAACAGAAGCAAACACCGGAACCGGTTCCAGTTAAAGCGAAAATAGATCCGGTCCATCTCTCTTGTCGAAGGTGGAACCGGTTCCTGTATGACTATAATAGTGGATGAGAGGATAAATTGTCAACGCTTTCTCGTTCAATTAATTCAACATCCATGATGGTAAGCGGGGGGACCGGCTTGTCCAGCACCAAATCGATCATGCTGCGGGCGGCCTGCTGGCCGGCTTGGAAATAGCGGTATTTTACCGTAGTCAGCGCCGGGTGGATGATTTCTGTAATATCGTAACCCCCGAACCCTGTGACGGATAAATCCTCAGGAATGCGGATGTTCTTCATATGCGCAGCCTTCAGAACACCTAATGCGATGTTGTCAGTGGCACAAACGATGACGGAGGGGAGTGGCGCCTCAAAAATCTGCGCGGCCGCGGCAACGGCCTCCGACATTTTAAAACTGGTCTCGTAATAACGCGCGTTACAGCCGGTGCAGGCAGCCAGCGCGGTCTGAAAGCCTTTTTTTCTGCGGATGCCGACGGCTTCATCTTTTTCCGTAACCCCTAAATAGACAATGTTTCGGTGGCCTTTAGCCAAAATGTGCTGGCCCATCAAATACCCGGCCTGATCGTCATTGTGCACCAAGCTGTACAGCCGGTCATGCTGCTGTCCTACCAGGATAACGGGAATATTGATTTCCTTGATCGCAGTGAGATGAGCCGGTGTAACTTGGGCGGCGAGCAGGATAATTCCCGATATTTTTTGTCTGGCAAAGTCATATATGGCTTCAATTTCACGGTCAATGTCCTGATTGGCATTGGCGATTTGCATTTGATAATGTGCAGCACGTAGCTCTTCGTCGATCCCCATAAGTGTCTGGGACGTTGCAAAAGAATCCAGCCGGGGAACAACCGTCCCGATAATAGTGGTTCGCTTGGCTTTTAAACTTTGCGCGAAAGTATTTGGAACATAATTTTGTTCCTTAATAATGTGCTCAATTTTTTGCCGGGTCTGTTCGCTGACGGGTCCGCCGTTAAGGTAGCGGGAGACCGTACTTTTAGCAACCCCGGCCATTTGCGCGATGTCGGATATCGTCTTGATCATATTTTGCTCCCTTGAAAGATTGAATCGGATACAACAGTTCTTTTCTTATTATACTGTGTGTAAAGGAACGAGGCGAATTTGATTTGGAAGGGATGGTTGTGAGATGGTTAGGTGATGATAAAGATTAAGTTATTATAAATGTGGTAAAGATGAGGTGATGATGAAGTGAATAATGAAGTGAAGGATGAAGTGAATAATGAGATGAAGATAGTTATATAGTGATTAAGATGCGTGAAGAAAAGATATAGTGATAAAATTCACAATGTAGGAGAAGGAAAGGGGAAAAAGTAATGCGATAAGTGGATTGTGGATCAGGGATATAATAGCCTGATTTCTGATTGATAACTGATAACATAATATTATATATAAATGATGGCTAATCAGAATAATGAACATCAATAATGGCTGATAAATGATAAAAAATGATAAATGGATAATGAATGTAATGATATTTATAAATGAACTGGATGATTGCAATACGATGATGATTACGATAATGACGATGATAATGACGATGACGATATTGAAGAAACGCATTTTCAGTTTAAAATGAATTTGAACTCTGGTTAAGTTAACAAAGCTCAAGCGATCAAGCTGCACATTTGAAAGTTAGAACAAATGATTATGCTAATAGGCACAAAAGTGGCCGGTTAATAGCCGATTCAGTTATTTAACTTACTACTTCCTCACAAAACCCGTATTTTGTACATATGTCAATGTATCGATTTAATGCCCCCTATAACGATTGCATAAACCTTTTAAAAGATTAATTCGATAATGAATGAAAAGAACTGTGATTATCCTCTAATAAGATTTCTTAATTACTCCCCTCTTATGTATCTCAAAGGCCATTTTGAGGAGTAATAGTCTTCAGTATCTCCGTTTTTTTGTTTGTATTCCTTTTTTTCAGAAAAGAGTTTTCAATTTTGCCGGTTCACTCTGCACCAATTTTTTTCTTGTCCTTAATACTGAATTTGCGTGACATATATTTCACGCAACCGCTAAATCTCTGGAGACACGCAGCTGGTCCTTTCTGCTAATTTTGTCAGCACCTCACTTCAAGTTACGAAATCCGCAATATCAACTACAGATTCCGTGTCTTACCCGTTTGAAGCAAGATGTTTATCTTTACGCAAAAAAATTAAAGCAGAGCCGCCAGCACCAGTATCGGAGCGGGCAGCTCTACTTTATTTGCTACATCAGTAAGCGCACTCTAATTCATTTCATTATATCGTTCGACTGCCTTGCTTAGTAGGTAATTGAAGTTCTCAGGTGTACCATCCGTAGTGTGCAGGAACTGGCCGCTCAGGTCTGAATCAGATACGGGCACCTTCTTATTGATGCGTTCAATGATTTTTGAAGCGGCCGCTTTGGCCTCTGTGGCTGAATGAACATAGTTCTCGATACTGAAGCTGTTAATCCCTTCTTTTTGAATACGTTCCTTGTCTTTTGAGATGGTCATGAGCGCATTCAGATCTGCGGTCATGATGTCGTATTTGGCTTTAAACTTAGTCATATCAAGCTGCAGCACATTGCCGGCAGCGATTCCCTGCTCATCCATTTCAATGGCTGTAGCCTCTGCATCTATCATGAATTTTAAGGCATTATACCTGATCTGCTGGTCTGCATCCTTGAGTTTTTGCAGTTCAGCCTGTCGCTGCTCGTTACCCAATTTTTGCAAAGCTATGAAGTATTGGTTGGCGACAGTCTCGTAAGCGAGGTTGGCATTTACCAGCTTGGTATGCAGCTGTTTTCCTTTTGCGAAATCATCATCCACGTAGCCTCTTGTATCATAGTAGGCTTTCATTTCATCCAGAATAGACAACAATTCTTTGATGACTGGTGTCAGTTTGGTCACCACAGGGTCTGCGTTCGCAAAAGCAGGTTGGCTTGAGGTATATCCGTTCGCTTTATCAACAACTTCACGCTCGGTTTCGGCAACGCCGAGCATAATGAAGCTGAAGTTCTTCTCGATGACAGGCTGCGTATCCACTCCGAACTTCTCGAAATAATGAACCAGCACCTCATTAATACTACCTGTCATCAAGTTATTCAGCATCACATACGCATTGTATTTCTCGATCTCTTTGCTCTCGCTGGACGTAATGCCTGCAGGGGCTTGATCCCTGGTGGATGAAACGGAAGAACAAGCGGACAACATTGCAACTAACAGGATAATGGCGATAACGAATGATAGCTTTCTCAAAATAGCGGCTCCTCCGACTGAGTAATTAAACGTGCTTTTCTTAGAACAACATCTATTTAATTTTAAAATGATTTTGTGTTCTGGTCTTGAGACTTGAGTAGCAAAAACGTTAAAAGTCACCGCTCTTGGCAAGAACTAGTAATTAAAAAGCTAAGAATCTGCTAAATAAAAAGCCTAGAGAATCTAATAGGCTTAGTTAACTATGATAAGCCGGAACTGCCTATCTATGGATTAGCTGAACACTAGTGTACCATCTGTAAGGTCACAGTTTGCAAGCTAACCTTTCATAATGTAATGTCCTTCTGATCAAGAGATGCCACATAAAAAGCGGCGCTAGGCACGGGCTTTTATGGGATTATGTTCTTTTCACCAATAGGCATACATTATACTTAGATGTTCGTAGGAATTATTTTATAAGTTGCATTTTGGCTCCTTCACTGCCCTACTCTTATGGTATACAGCATGCAATTTTACTCAACTGAAGGAGCTCTTCCAAAGCCGGCCAGCGCCTAGCTAGCGCGCTTCAAGATGGCTGATGTCCTGCAGTTATGGCAGTATATTCTTCCCTGGTTGCTGGGCTCCAGGAGTGCAGATGCCCACGGCTCCGTTTGATCGATCTGCACAGCAACAGCTACAGACAGTTCATCCGCAAAACGGCTGCCGACAACGCTGCAAGGTGAACCGTGAGGTATATGGCTTGCGTGCTGAGCTCCGGGAGTGCGGATGCTTAAGGCTCCGGTTGATTCATCTACAGGGCAGCAATTGCAGGAAGCTCTTCCGGATCCGCCTGCCGGCGCCCTTGAGGATGGTTAGCCTGGCTGCGCGGGACGAGTCCTCACGGCCCTAGTTAATCAATCAGCAGAGCAACGGCTGTAAGAGTTCTTCCGGAACCGCCACCCTATACTCCCCAGAATGGCCAACCTGGCTACTCGTTTAATCGTGCAGTTCCACCGTAGGGACCGTATCTCGAAGAGCACCTGCAGGTCCTTTAAACTCAAATATTGAGTAGGCTGTCAGAGAATTTGCCTTAGAGTTTCTGCGTTTCTGCCTATTAGGACTCTTGCCGCGATAATCGGACTAAGTTCTTGTCCTCGACTCGGGACAAGAACTTAGTCCGATAAAACAAAAAAGCCGCTATAATAGCGACTTTCAATAACACAATGTTTCTGTCCTCCGGCACAGCTTAATTTTCTTTTGCCAATTCAGCAAAAATAGCCTGTACACTTTTCATCAATTCCGGTACTTGCGCAAAAGACCAATGATTATGAATGATTCTCCACTCGCCTTTAATAAGTTGATAAACTTGGGTGCAATGCCAAAGTGGTAAGGGTAACACCTTTCCATTTTTCCCTTGTATATGGTTAAGGAGATTATAAGTTAATACTGCCATATCCTCTCCATTACTTACTACAACTTTTTCATTATAATATTCAGATTTCACAATCGGAAATTCTTTATAGGGAAAATTAGGTTCCAAATGTTTTCTAACTTCTTCACGACTCTGAAACATGCTGGGAATACCGGGATCTACAAAAGTGACGTCATCGATATAACAATCTAAAAAACCAAAAAAGTCTCCTTCGTTCCAACGCTCATTAATTGTTTTTTCATTTTTTATTATCTGGTCAATGATAGCTTGCTTATTACTCATCGTTTTACCTCTTTCGTTTTATTTATTCTCGTGAAGGTGATTTGATAATATCGGATGCGCCGTAGCATAATTTGAAAGCCCCCTTGTTTTCACTTAGTTAAAAAAGGGCAGAAATTAAGCACGCCGCCAGCATTCGTCCGTAGCCTCTGGTGACAACCCGCTTCTTCAATTTCTCATGTGCTGCCGGCGGGGCCTCCGGCGCTGCTAAGTGAGTTGGATCGGTACGTGTCCCCGTGCGCATTTGGGTCAGTTCAGGGCCGTTCAATGCCCGCGAAGATGCGCAGGACTTCGGCCGCATGGCCGGTGGGATCGAATGGCGGGTTGCCGATCCCATGTGTGATAGGTTCCGTAGTCACAGGGTTCCAAAGACGGCCGTGGTTACCTGCGGCGAAGTCGAGAAGTGCGTCGCGGACGAAGGTGTCCCGGATGGCTTGCTCGTCGCTATGTCGAGGGCGTTGCTGGCCGACGATGCCGTACATCTCCGTGCCATGTACGGCCGGCGCACCCTCGACAGGGCCAACGGAGAGCAGGTAGGCGTTGCCGCCTGCAGCGGCGTGGGCGAGCGCTGCCCGTGCGGCGGGTAGGGTATAGATGTAGTCGGTCAAGAGCGCCCCGCGTACTTCGACCGGAGTACGTCCGTTGACGTCGTAGGCGGCGACGATACTCCGAGCACGGCTTCGAGGGATCCGCGACTTCGTTACCAGCTCGTCAACAAGGTTGTCGATGCTGCCCGGGTCGAACTGCTCGGTCGCGTTGATAACCCACCAGTCTACCTCGTTCGTCGCCGTGCTAAAGAGAATATCGACGTTGCGGTGACGCCCAGATTCGAGTACTCGCAGCGGCGTGTCGGCGAGAACGCTACCGGTCTGAA
>NZ_JBHOFD010000052.1:0-38006 GCF_046543445.1 Paenibacillus nanchangensis | reverse complement strand
TCGTACCGAAAACATCCAAACGATGGCTTCTCCGCGTAAATAGATGCATCTCAGTCCGTAACTTTGCCAAAACACGGAAAAATCAGCAAAATAAGGTCCCCTGTGTCCGTGAACTCGTACCCATACTTTCTCTGGCGGCTGCAAAAAGCGGGAATCTGGGATGAAATCCTGAAGCACACTAGCGCGCCGCACAGCCGGGGCAGTATAAACAAGCGGGACACGTGCGAACTCCGCCCATAGGGAGTTATAATAAGGTATCGGCGTCCAGCCGGAATAATATGTAATCAGGGGAGGCTAACAGGATGTATGAAATCGCAGTAATCGGAGCGGGACCCGCCGGGGCAAGCGCAGCGCTGTTCACCGCCAAAGCCGGCAAAAAAACGCTGCTCATCGACAACGACAAAGGAATGACCCGCCGGGGATGGTACGAGAACTACTACGGCATTCCGGAGATCGGCGGTCCCGAACTTGTGGAGACGGGACACAAGCAGGCGGTGAAGTTCGGCGCGGAGCTTGTTTCGGGCCAGGCTGTCGATTTGATCCGCACCGGCGACGCGTTTACGATTACCCTTGAATCGGGCGAGACCTACGAAGCAAAACATGTCATTCTTGCTACAGGCGTGGCGACTGACCTTGCCGCCAAAGCGGGCGTCGCTACGGAGGACGGCACGGAGCCAAGAATCAAAACGGTGGTGGCCGTTGACCGGACGGGCCGGACGAACATCGAAGGCATCTGGGCGGCGGGTACGGTTGCCGGCGTCAGCGTACATGCGGTAATTACCGCAGGAGACGGCGCCAAGGTCGCGATAAACGTCATTAGCGAGCTGAACGGCACACGTTACGTCGACCACGACGTACTGAAGGCTTAAGACGAACCGCTATCGGCAGCAGCCGCTTGCGCTGTAGCCGTTGACGGCGCTGCTGCCGCTTGCAGTGCAGTCGGCTGCGGCTCAATTGCTTGCGGTGCAGCCGTTTGCAGCGCAGTCGTTTCCGGTGCAGCCGCTTGTAGTGGTGTACAGAAAGGGCTGTCCCGAAACCCGCTAATGTTTGTCAGCTGACGAGTCAGATTCCCAAACTTCTCAAAAGCTTCAAATGTTAAAAAAGCAGCGATCCTCCCGTTATTGGAGAATCGCTGCTTTCTGTTTTTGGTCCATTTAGATTTTAGAAAGATTTGAGAAAACTTTTTCCGCTTAAACAGCGGAGAGAACGGAACGTTTGTGGAGGTGCGGTAGCGTTCGCCTTTGTCCCCGGATTGTCACCGCTAAGGAGAATAAATAAAATCTGGGGACAACAGCGATTGGAACAACGGTCCTTTCGCGGAGCATCCACCCAAGGGCTCACATTGATCCTGCTCCAAAATAAAGGGAAGAGTATTAAGTTCACGGATTGTATTAACGGCGGTTTACTGTGTAGTTGTTCCCGTAATTATTATCCCAATACGTTTGTCCATTTGCGGTGTAGGAGATAGCGTACTGAATTTGCGTAACACTTGGGTCAATATTATTAAAGCTGAAATCCCAGATTTCTACGCTGCCATCGGAGTTTGCCGGTATGGAGTAGCTGGCGTATCCTTCCCTGGTTGTATTCCAGTTATCGGTGGTATATTTGATTTTAACCTCTTTGCTGGAGTCTAAATTTTTGACATATACACTTCCCGAGAAGGTGTTCTCATAAAAATCATCGTAAGCGCGAAAAACGTTCGGTTTACCAAGTATGGTTGAACTTTGATTAAAACGGCTGACGGAATAGTTTTGTCCGTTGTTATTGTCCCAATACGTTTGTCCATTGACTTCGTACTTAATTGCAAATTGAATCGTTTCGGCATTTGCGAGCTGCGGATTATTGTTGTTTATGTTATCGGTGGAAACCACAAAACCCCATTTTTCATGCGTGGAGTCCGTTGGGCCTTGATAGGAGGCGTTCGTATCATACCACTGGCCGTCTCCAGGAGTATAGTGAATGGTTACAGTTTTTGGGTTGCCCAGGTTGCTTACTTCGATATTGCCGCTAAATCCAACGTATCCAAACTTGTAAAGATATAGATTGGCTGAAGTCAGTTGAACAGGCTGGTCACTGGCAAAGACAGATTGCGCAAACGTTAGCATAAAGACAGATGCAAAAACCAAAATCGATAGACTCTTCTTCATCTTCCCAAACATTTTACAACATCTCCTTTTTTTGGTATGAAATACAGGGTAAATATATCATATAACGCACCAAAAATAAACATATTTCATGTTAATTTTTGATAAAATGGATAGGATTAGTTTTCTGGATAAAATCATATCGGCAATCGTTTGCACATTGGTGTAGTCTTTTGAACATAAGAATATCTCTGGAGCACAGCGGACGGAAGCTATTCCTGGACCGAGCTTCATCTCTAATGACCAGCGGGCGAAGCGGAGGCAATGGGAGAAATGTAGAAGGGGCTATCCCAAAGGTAGACTTCTTTGACTGTGATAGCTTTCTTCATGCTTAAAACCACAAAAATTGAGTAAAGCAGCGATTCTCCCGTTACTGGAGAATCGCTGCTTTGCGTTTTTGGTCATTGGCTGCTTGCTTTAATAGATTATGGGCAAGGGGAAGGCCGCCCCGAGAATTCCACCCAAACTCCGCCCATATTCACCCCTGCAGCACACTCTGCAAAGCTGGCTTTTGTTCCGAATCGGGAATGAACTGCCCCTGTCCTCCCTCCACCCGGTTCACGATGTACAGCGGTCTCCCTTTCGTCTCGTCGTAGATGCGTCCTACGTATTCGCCGAGAATCCCCAGCATAATCAGCACAAAGCCGTTAAAGGTTAACATTACGCCGACAACCGAAGCCCAGCCTTTGACTGTAGCATCCGTAAACAACGCCTGATACAGCACAAACAGCAGATACAGGAATCCCGAGGCGGACAAAAGGAGCCCCAAATATCCCGCCAGCTTCAGCGGTTTATAGGAAAATGAAGTAATTCCATCCAGCGACAGCTTAATCATTCGTTTCAGCGGATATTTTGTTTCGCCGGCAAACCGCTCGTCACGCTCATACTCCAGCGCTTTTTGCCGGAATCCCACCCAGCTGACCAGTCCGCGCACAAACCGGTTTTTCTCGGGCAGACGTTTGAGTTCATCGCACACTTTCCGGTCGATCAGCCGGAAGTCGCCCGTGTCGACTGGAATCGAAATATCGGTGGAATACCGGAGAATGCGGTAAAACGCGGCGGCGCTCCATTTTTTAAACCGGGTTTCCCCGTTGCGCTTAATCCGCTGTGCATACACAACCTCATAGCCCTGCTTCCACTCCCGGATCATGTCCGGAATCAGCTCCGGCGGATCCTGCAGGTCCGCGTCGATAATAATCACCGCGTCTCCTTTTGCATAGTCCATCCCCGCTGTGATGGCAATCTGATGGCCAAAATTGCGGGACAGATCAATCAGCCGCACGCAGCCGTCGAACCCGGCGTAATCGAAGATCAGCTCCGCGGAACGGTCCGCGCTTCCGTCGTTGACGAAAATCAGCTCGTAGGGCTCGCCCGTTTGGCTCATCACTTTTTTAACCCGCCGGTAGGTCTCTCCAATTACCGCTTCTTCATTGTACATCGGGATAATAACCGAATATCGTATCCGGGTCTCCTTGTTTATCATGCTATTCTCTCCTTCCCTGCTATGAATGGGGGTATGTGTATGCTGTCCTAAAGTACAACCTCATAGAGCGTACCGCTGCCGGTCCCCTGCCACTCCGAAGCCGGAACCTCCTTGCCGTTCGTGCGTATCCAGTCCGTCAGTTCGGAGCTGCCGCCCCGGCCGCCGCCCATACCTCCGCCGGAGAGCAGAAAGTATTTTACTTTTCCTTCTTCAACAAGCTGCCGGAGTGTCTCTTCCGTATACACCACATCCGAACCGGAGAAGCCGTTCAGAATCACTACCCGCTCGCCTTCGTCGATAATATAAGGCCCTGCAGTGCCGTAGTCCGTTGCGGCAAAAAGGTAGTCGGTGTCCTGATGCTCCCTCAAAAAGACAAGCAGCTTCTCATCCACGCCTTCGCTGCTGTTCCGGCCCGGGTTTCCGCCGCGGACAGTCCCCGCAGCCCGGTCCCCGGATAATCCGCCAGGCATTTGGCCCGGCGCAGCCGCCGAATCCGGCGCCCCCTGTGCTGCGGCGGCAGGCGGGAACGCCATGCCCATGCCCATGCCCATGCCGTCGCGGCTTTCGCCGGGGCCGGCCTTCGGGATCATGCTGTTCCCGCCGTAGACGATCGGCGTCGCCGCCCAATAGACCGGTCCGGCCAGCAGCACTACCATGCCGGCTGCCGCGGCCAGCAGGCTGAACCGGCTGCTCCGAAGCAGAACAAGCGCTATCGTCACGGCTGCGCCTCCAGCGGCAACCGCCGCCGACCAGCCCGCTCCGATCGTTTCGTTATACGGCTGGATCACGTACCACGCAAAGGCCGAAGCGGCCAGTACAGCCGCCGGAAGCAGCCAGGACATCCAGCCGCGGCGGCTGCGGTACAGCGCCCACAGCTCCACCGCTCCCGCCCCGGCCAGCGCTGCAATGGGCGGCGCCAGCATAATAAGGTAATATTCGTGAAAAAAACCTGCCACACTAAAGAACCCTGCCACCGGGATCAGCCACGCCAGCCAGAACAACGTCTCCTGATGCTTGCGGGTGATGTTTCGTCTCCGCAAGTCATGCAGCAGCCCAATGCAGCCGATCAAGGCAAATGGAAGCAGCCAGCTTGCCTGACCTGACAAAGCCTGCTGGAACAAACGGAGCGGGCCTTTGTCACCGGTGTTAAACATCCCGCCTCCTCCACCCGCACCGCGTGCGCCGGCACGGGCAGCCCCGCCGTCTCCCGGACCGCCGTCAAACGTTCCGTCCCGGTTCGACCGGTCACTCCCGTCTGCCGGGAGTGCGGCACTGTTTTGCCCGTCTCCATCGGCCGCGCCGTCCGAACCGGCTGCCGGCACTCCCCCGGCCTGCGCTGAGCCCGTTCCAGTCTGCATCTGGTTCGTTCCAGTCTGCATCTGGTTCGTGCCTGTCTGCATCTGATCCGTGCCTGTCTGTATTCCGTCCGTACCGCCACGCGCCCCGTCCATCGCGGGCGTTTGCCCTGCTCCGGCCGCTGGCGCATTCTCCGCGTTCACTCCCGCCGCATCGTCAGCGGTGCGGCCCCCGGGAAAGCCTCCGCCTGCTCCGGGGGCACCGCCGCCCCGGTCACCGGTCAGCCGGGACACGCCGTTATACCCGAACGCCAGCTCCATCACGGAGTTGGTCGTGCTGCTGCCCACATAAGGGCGCTGGTCCGCAGGAATGGAATCGACCACCAGTGCCCAGGACACCGATACTCCAAGCAGGAGCGCGGTGCCTCCCGCAAACACGGCGGCTTTCTTTTTCCAGCCCGTCCGGTAAGCCAGCAGGAGCAGCAGATAAAGCGCCGGCAGAACCATGTACGCCTGAAGCATTTTCATGTTAAAGCCGACACCCACCAGTACAAACGCCGCAAGCAGACTGCCGGTCCGGCCGGCCCGCGTCCCCCGGAACATGAACCAGGTAGCGAGCAGCAGTGTGAAGACAAGCATCGCATCGATATTATTCGTCCGGCTGACCGCAGCAGCCACCGGCGTACACGCCATGGCAAGCGCGCCCAGCCGGGCCGCGGCCCGTCCAAACGTCGGCTTGATCAGCACATACAGCAGCAGCACCGAACCGACACCGGCCAGCACCTGCGGCAAAATAACGCTCCAGCCGTGCAGTCCAAACATCCAGGCAAACAGTGTCTGAATCCAGAACGTAACCGGCGGTTTGTCGACCGTCACCGATCCCGCGGAATCCAGCGAAGCAAAAAAGAAATTATGAAAGCTCTGCAGCATGCTCCCGACTGCAGTGGTGTAATACGTGTTGGCATAGCTGTCATTCCAGATTCCGTATCCGTACAAAAAAGCCGCAAGCAGCGACACGGCCGCAAGAACGGGATCGAATCGCCGGGCCCTGCCCCCTGTTTTTTTCATCCTTGTCCACTCCTTCTCCCTGTCCGGCAAATGGTATGCATGAATCACCGGCCCGTTTCGTAGCTGTATTATGGCATCCCCACCTTAACCCGGAATGAAAGTCCGCTGAATGTTTGCTGAACGTTGCGGTGGCCGGTTGAAATCCGCCTGCGGCGGGCGGCATTAGAAGACACGGATTCCAGTGTTGCAAAAAATGCCCATTTCCCGCACCGGGTTTTGGAGTTCCGTGCCGCCGGGTACCCCCGGTTGCGGAGCGCAAGCGCAGCAAAAAAGCCCAATGGAACGGCACAGCCGGTCGCTTGGGCTTTTTTTTGGGGGGAGCGGGGGTCTAAAGCCGAGGTAAGTATCAATGTGGGGATCTGCTGGGAACCCGCCACTTATAAAGGTATTTGAAGGGGGTTCATATGGACGTTACAGCTACGACCCTATTGCTGAAGGGAATGGCCCGCTTCAATTGTTTCCTCCAATGGATGTTCAGTTTTCTCGTAACGGCTAATTAAGAAAAGCGTGGTCGTCCACAATGACGATCACGCTTTTTTACAAAACAATTAGAAAAATAAGCAATAAAACTGGACCTGAGATTGCTGATATAACTGATACTCTCTTACTTTGGTTCAGTTGAATGAGATAAAAGGCTACAGACCCTGCGATAAATATATAGTATAACGGTAAAAAACTAAATGATGCCACCGCCCCTAAAATTATAAATACAACGACGCCTAAAATTCGATTTGAGAATAGGTTGAATTTAGAAATCAATACAAAAGCTATAATACCTATAACGCAACAGATGTAGTTATATAAGGTAATGAAAAGAAGATGGGTTTTAAGATATTCATTTGTAAGCTCTACAGTCATGAGAAAGATAGTAATACCAACAAATAATGATAACCCTGCTCCTTTAAGGTATCTAAATAACATAGGAACTCCTCTAAAAAATTAGATTCACTCAATTCATCTTCATCCACTTTATTTTCACCTAATGGGAACATTCTTCGGTCACCTGAAAGATGACCCCTGACGAATTCAGGAGTCATCTGCTAGCTGCCTAAGCCGGGTCTTACAGTTTTTTTGCCTTAATCACAAAAGTCACCGGGAGCAGCTTGGCTTTTTTGGCAAAATCGCTGGGTTTGTTCCCGGACCCCATCATCTCCTCATCCGATTCCTCAATCATTTGCTCAATGACAAATCCCGCTGCGGCCAGCGCGTTCACATAGGTTGACAGTTTGCGGTCCGATAGGGTTAACGTGCTTTCACCAAGGGACACCGAATACCATGATTCGTCAAAATAAGGTTTTTTAAAAACTAGCTTGTCCTCCTCCACAGCCACACATTTGTGTATAGGATGGGACCAGCTGAAAATAAATACGCCGTCTTTCTTCAAGTAAGAGGCGATCCGGGAAAAAGTCCCCTCAAGATCGGTGGTCCAGCCTATCGCATAAACCGAATAAACAAAGTCAAAATAATCCTCCGGTATGCCGCACTCCTCTTCCATGGGGGAACAAATCAATTTTGCGGAAAGACCACATGCCTTTAAATGCTGCGCCGTTCTTTCAATTTGAATTTCCGACATATCCATACCCCACAGCTCAGCGGCATTACGTTCCCCGTGATACTGCAGTGATTCGCCGCTTCCGCAGCCTATTTCCAGCAGTTTTTTTCCAGAGACGTCGCCAAAAAGCCGGCATTTTTCTTCTGACACAAAAGCGCCATAGAGAGGAAGCGAAGTTGCGCCCAAGATGTCGTTTCCCTTGGTATCCCAAAAAATGCTGTTGGTTTTATGTATGGAGGTTCTGTCCATGTCGGCCGAGATAGCGCTTCCAACCTCGCCGGCACCTATAATATTTGTTCTATAAACAGAATGCTTGTTCATGCCCTTTCCCCTCTCCTATTACAGTAATCTATTTCTTCCTCCGGCGGATGAGCAGCTGCCCTAAGTGTTCTTCCGTTTCTTGTTTCTTGTTTCTTGTTTCTTGTTTCTTGTTTCTTGTTTCTTGTTTCTCTTATCCATTTCTCGGGTTCTTGGTTCCTGCCCTCGGCTCCTGCTCTTGATACCCGGTACTCGGTACTCGGTACTCGGTTCTCGGTTCCCGGTTCTCCGCCCTCCTGCCCGGCACAACACCGCCCTCTTGCTATCACACGCACGCCGGGTCATAATTTCTATGTGACGTATTGCGGAGCCCGGCATCCGCCGTCCCCTTTCACACCAGTTTATCGCAAAGGAGTACAAGCATGACGCCATTTACGGAGCAAGTTATCGCCATCATCCGCTCGATTCCAGAAGGCAAAGTAATGACCTACGGCCAAATCGCCCGCTGTGCAGGCAGTCCGCGCGCGGCAAGACAAGTCGTCCGGATTCTGCACTCCATGAGCCGCAGCCAGCGGCTGCCCTGGCACCGGGTTGTCAGTGCCAAGGGAACCATCTCGATCGCCGATGAAGAATCGCATCTCCTTCAGCGGATGTACCTGGAAGGCGAAGGGGTCGAATTTGGACTTCACGGAGTTATAGATCTGAACATCTACCGCTATGAACCTGAACTCCCTATGGAGACTGCTACCGAAGTGGAGACTGCTACCGAAGAGTCTTAGCGTTTTCCCCCGGAACCTCAAAAAATTCGTATGAGCTCGGCATTTCATGCTGCCCTAAAGTTGTCACCTTGCCATTTTGGTCGATAAAGCCGTATTCGGCTGAACCAATTTTCCAAAAGGTTCTGAAATATACAACCCGGTCAGCTGTAATTTCAGGCCGCTTCCCAACCTCTTCTTCGATGCGGCCAGTGAGGAAAAAGGGCCCCTTGGCGCCCTTAGCCCCAAGCCGCGCCAGCCATTTTTGTTCCAATCTACCGTCCACCGCTTCCAGATATTCAATTCCGCTGCCAGTGGTTCTGAACACCTGGTCCGCCCGGCCTTCGGGAAAATAATACGTATGATCAGGAATAAATTCCTCCTTAATCTCCGTAATCGGCTTCAGTGTTTGCACTGTCGGGAGATTTAGCGTTGCTTTGCGCGCTTCCGCCAGGTTGGTTGATTTGGTTTTTTCGGTCATCGCCGGGGTCGCTTTCACCACATAAACTTCCCGGGTATAGGGATTCCAGTTTACATAGGCCTTTGCCGACTCCGCCACAAACCGCAGGGGCACCATTACACGGCCTTTTTTGAGCGTGGAAGCTGCGGGCAAATTGATTTTTTTGTCCCCGACCGATGCCGTTTTTTGCCCGGCGACCAGTTGAATTGTCGCATCCTCCCGTTTAATGGTCACTGTTTTATTGGCATTATTCCATGTAACCTGGATTCCCGGGATTTTTTGCACGACATTCAAAGGAACCATCGTGGTGCCATGGTCGATATATGCGGCCACATCCGTATTCACGCTGTCCTTGTTCACCATGATTTGAATATCTTGCGGGCTTTTTGCCAAAGCCGCCTCCGCCATGAATACTAACTGCAAACCGGTTAACAAGGCACATGTAACATATTTAAAATGTTTTCTCATTCTTTTTCCCTCCGCAGCTAAATTTGGTTTATTATTCCACATAGTTAGACGATCTCTTCAACTGTAAAGTTACGCTAGGTCTGCGGGCCAAATTATATCGACTGATTAAAAAATTCAGGTGAGGCTGAACTCACTGCGGCCAATTTGAGGATTCCGGTTGCTGCGAATGAAAAAACGCCCCGGCAAATACAGCCGGAGCGGATATGAAGGCAGCCCTAGGAGGTTGGAGGTTGGAGGTTGGAGGTTGGAGGTTGGAGGTTGGAGGTTGGAGGTTGGCCGTTGACGGCTGGCGGTTAACGTTTCTCGTTTAACCGCTCCCTTTTACTTGCGAAAGCTCAACGAATCATTCCGCGCGGACCCCAGTCCATTAATCAGCAGATACAGCGTTCCGTAAATCGCAAGCAAAATAAACGCGACAAACAGGCTAAAGAACAGCGACTGCCGGTTCAGGCTTTCGGCCACAAGCGTCATCAGCCCCTTCAAGTCGGTCAAAATGTCCCAGCTGTTCAGCCGGTAAACCCGGCCAAGCAGCACGCCGTAGCCTCCAAGCACGCAGCCCGCCAGCACAAATGCCCAAGACGCTGCCGCCCCAAGACGTTGCCGGACAACCGCCTGGATCTGGTACATGGAGAAGAAGCCGGTCAGCCATCCCGTCCAGGTGAACAGCAGCATAACCGTCAGGTCGTACCAGTACACATTGGAGATAGCGCCCCCGGACAAATAATAACGGGCTTTTACAGTCAGATGCACAAGATCGGTCATAAGGTAAGGCGCATTCGGGTAAAACAGCAGCCAAGCCGCCCCAAACGGAAGCAGCAGCCAAATGCCCGACGTTTTCCGGGAAACACCGTAAGCGGCCATGGAGAATCCGAACGGAATCCACGCCAGGAACAGGTTCCAGATTAAAAAAGCGTGCCGCGTGCCGGTCCGCAAGCAGATCACTCCATACACCGCAAGTGTTGCCAGCGTAAGTCCTGTCAGAAATAAAAATACTCTGCTGTAGTTCAGTTCTTTCATGGTATCCCCTCTTTCGTTCCCAAAGGCCGCCGAACCGCGATAGTTATCCGAAGTCCGCGGCTGCATGAGGCCATTCATGCCTCACTGTAACCTAAACCGGCAGCCTGATGCAATTCATCCTCTTTTGTTTAAACGCATTCTCCGGCAAAAAGGTTCCGCTGCCTTCCGCCAGCCGTTACACGAATCCTTCCGCAGCCGCTGCGTTAGATCTGCAGCTATTACTCGCCTGGGCACGAAAAAAAGGCCCGGAAGCGGATCACCGCCCCGGACCTCTGCACACTTTGGGATTCAGCCGTTCCTATTGCTCTGCCAGTACCGTACTTCCGCAGCAGACTATACGCTTCCGCCTAGCTCCGGGTTCGGAATCGTTCCCCCCACCCGGCTCTTGAAGCCGCCTGCCGCACTCCGGCCGGATTCCTCTTTGGACAGCGCCGCGCATTCCCTGAATGCGGCATGTCTGCAGCCTTTGCAGCGGGCGGGATTCAGCAGCCCCAGCGCTTGAACAATGGCTTCGCCAGTATGCTCAAAAAACCGGTCCGCTCCAATCTCCTCATACAGCCCTGTCTTCTTCAGCAGCTCCAGCGGCTGGGGCTGAATACCGGAGATAAGCAGCCGCCCGCCGGTCCGCTTCAGTTCGCCGGCCAGTGCGGCAAGATTCGCCTCACCGGTTGTGTCGATAAACGGCACTTTGCCCATCCGCAGCAGCATAATCGGGGGATTCCCGCCGCCCGCATTGGGCAGTGTCGATTCAAACCGGTACGCCGCCCCGAAGAACAGCGGGCCTTCGATATTATAAATGCCGATCTGCGGACAATCATGCTCTTCGGTAACGGCATGCGGCACCACCTTGACCGACTCTGCATCAGGCAGCACTTTGGAGACAAAATGAGTTTCGCCCATCCGTTTGACGAACAGCAGCACCGCCAGCACCAGGCCCGCTTCGACCGCAACCGTCAAATCGGCGAATACAGTAAGCAGGAAGGTCAGCGCCAGCACAAGCGAATCGCCCGTCCGGGTCTTGAGCAGCTGCATAAATGCATGGCGTTCGCTCATATTCCAGGCGACCAGCATCAAAATCGGCGCCATTGCGGCAAGCGGAATATGGGAAGCATAAGGCGCAAACAACAGCAGGATCAAAAAGACGACAACCCCGTGAATGATGCCGGAGAGCGGGGAAGCCGCGCCGCTGCGGATATTGGTTGCGGTCCGGGCGATAGCGCCGGTCGCCGGGATGCCCCCGAACAGCGGGGCCGCCACATTGGCGATGCCTTGGCCGATCAGCTCACGGTTGCTGTTATGCCGTGTACCCGACATGCCGTCGGCCACCACCGCCGACAGCAGCGATTCGATTGCGCCGAGCATAGCGATAAGGAACGCCGGCTTGAGCAAATCGCCCAGACGCCCCCAAGTGATTTCCGGAACATGAAAGCTCGGCAGCGTGCTCGGGATCGCTCCGTACGCCGAACCGATGGTCGTTACTTTGCCGCTGAAGAATACGGCGGCAACTACGCTGGCGGCGATTAGACCAATCAGCGAACCCGGCACCTTCGGGACCATTTTTTTGCCAATCAGAATGACCGCCAGGCAGACACCTGCCGTAAAAATGCTGTACAAATTGACCGTATCCAGATGAACTGCGATTTCCCTCATGTTGTCTATAAAACCTTCATGCCGTTCGATACCGCGCAGACCAAGAAAATTGGCGATCTGCCCGCTAAAAATAATGACGGCGATGCCGGCGGTGAACCCGATCGTCACCGGCTTCGGGATGAACTTGATCAGCACGCCAAGACGGAGCAGTCCCATAATAATCAGGATTACACCTGCCATCATTCCGGCGATCAGCAGGTTCTCGTAGCCATACTCCATAGCGATGCCGAACAAAATTGGAATAAAGGCGCCAGTTGGGCCTCCAATCTGGAACTTCGAACCTCCAAACAGCGAAATCAGAATACCCGCGACGATCGTCGTGTAAATGCCGTATTCGGGCTTCACTCCCGAAGCAATGGCAAAAGCCATCCCAAGCGGAATGGCGATGACGCCAACAATGACGCCGCTGATCAGATCCCTGCGAAACCAAGCCATGTTGTAGCCTTTAAACCGGCCCCACCCATCCATATTCTCTAACCTTCTTCTCTTTAAATATCTGATTATTTAAACATAAGAAGAACATTACTCCTCCCCCTCCTCATTGTCAACGGCAAAACACCGACAAAAAGCCGCGCAATACGCCATTTTATGTTTCAGGACAATTGAAGGAGAGAGAAGATGGAATGTGTTTACAGCTTGGCGTCTGTTCTTCCGCGCATTTCCTCAAGCAGCGAAATGGCATTGACCAGATGGTTGTCAAAAATTTGCTTGGCTACGCCAAGCAAATCCTTAATCAGCGGATCGCGCAGCGAGTAGATGACGGTGGTGCCTTCCTTGACGCTGGTTACGACATTTTTGCCGCGCAGGACAGCAAGCTGCTGGGATACGGCGGATCCTTCGGAACCCAAAATCGCCTGCAGCTCATTGACGTTTTTTTCGCCTTCGCTCAGCAGCTCCAGAATCCGGATCCGCATAGGATGGGCAAGCGCTTTGAAAAATTCGGCTTTGAATTGTTGAATATTGCTGTTCATACTTATGCTCCTTGTACCTTTCTATCTTTCCGGGTAAATAGTACTGCCATCATATCATAAATAGACCGGATAAATCCTAATCTCGGCCGCCCATGCCTCCACCCAGCCGCCGACAGGCAGCGGTTCGCCCATACATTCAAACATCAGAATCGAGCCGTCAAGGCGCAGGCAGGCTGTACCGTCTTCATCTATGCTCTCCAGTATACCCGTAAAACCAACCTTCCCGTTCTCAGTCCGAATACGTTCACCCGGTTCTTCGGCGGGAGCAACGTCAAGCCACCTAGTCAGCAGTTCGGGAAATTCAAACTCCACTTCAACCGGCCCCTCCGGCAGCGGTCCGCCGCACCAGATTCCCCGGCC
This sequence comes from Paenibacillus nanchangensis, assembly GCF_046543445.1. Taxonomy (NCBI): domain Bacteria; kingdom Bacillati; phylum Bacillota; class Bacilli; order Caryophanales; family Paenibacillaceae; genus Paenibacillus; species Paenibacillus nanchangensis. The sequence continues at coordinate 24,525 of NZ_JBHOFD010000052.1, read as the reverse complement.
TTCGCCGGCCGGCGATTTGAAGACAACCTCGCCCGCCTTCGGACCGGTGGATTTCATTGTAATTTGCATGTCGGATCCTCTTTTTCGGAATAAAATGCTTTGGATACTGCCTCTGTGGCTTTATCAATAAAAGCTGCAATTTTACTGGGGCTTTCCTTCAGACCACCATTCACCCACTTTTTAATAATGGCTATACTGCCATGAGCGGTAAACGTATACCAAGACTCAAATAATTGTGGATCAAAATATTTTAATTCCTGCTTCCATTGCTCAATCGTTAAATCGTGACTGATATAAAGGATTCTTTCTAATAATTCTTTATCGCCATGGTCGGAGAACAAAACCTCACATATCGTTTTATTCGCTTTTATATACTTACATAGTTCATGAGACAGCTTTTCAGGTGTTCTAACGTCTGAAGAATTAATCCCAAGTTGCTTAATTTCTTCGTAAAGATCATTTTCGATCGTTGAAAGAAGCTCAAACTGATTAGCATAGTGTGAATAAAAGGTGTTGCGATTAATATTTGCTTCTCTGCAAATGTCTGTCACCGTAACTTTATTGATGGACCGTACTGTCAACAGCTTCAACAGGCTTTCTTTTATAACCATTTTTGTATATTTCACTCTATGATCTGTTTTTTTGTCTGACATAATATCCCCCCCGAAATGATAATGAACAAATCCAATGTGATTTGCAACATAACGAACATAAGTCAAACGAACAGTCTGTTGTTTTACTAACACGGTGTTATTATAATTTATTTGAACGTTCGATTCAAATTAAATTAATTGGAGGAACAATATGGGTGATATAACTGTCGTACCTGTATGGATTATTCAAGATATTATAGTCTTAATTGCTGCTATTCTAATGGTTTTCTATATCCTTGATAAGGAAGAGCATCCTAAAACGGTTCTACTGCAATTTATAGGTTTTGTGTTTTTTTACGCAGCCGTTTTTGAAATTACTGCTTCATCTCTTGGGGAAGGTTTCTACGCATATGGGCGGAGTATTTTAATGTTATTTAATATACCGATTACTGTCCCTATTATTGAGTTTCTGATCATTTATTCCACTTTGCGTGTTCTAAAGTCTGTAAATATACCGTCCTGGACTAAACCATTTATTACGGGATTGAGCGCTATGGTTTTCGACTTTTCATTGGACCCAGTGGCCGTTAAACAGATATTTCAGACTACGGATGGACTCATTGCAAGATGGACTTATTATCCTTTGTCCGGTGAACCTCAAATCTATGGGGAACCCGTGATGAATTTTACAGGGTGGATTTATATAGCGGGATACTGGACCGTCTTTATTCTAATTGGTGAATGGTGGCATAAAAAGAAAGGCTACAGTAAATCAATTGGTTATATCTATCCGTTTCTGGCGGCAATTCTGTCCTTAGCTTGTATGTTCTCCCCTTTATCCAACTTCTTTAATTATATGGGGCCGTTCTTCGCCAGAACCTCTAATATGCAGTGGGTGATGTTGATTGCACTTTCTGCAATAACAGCCGGAATTCTCGCACTAGCTTTTCTGAAGTTCTGGGACCGAAAGATTATTTATTCAATCACTCCCAAAAAAGATTTTCCTATCATGTTTACTTTCTTGGGGTTCCCCCTGGTAAATACTATATTTTGCCTTATCGGAGGTTACACGGAAGTATTGTGGCTGGTCGTTTTAGCTCAGATCTTATTAATGTTAGCCTGGATTGGAATTTATATGATGGGTAAAAAAGCAAGTCCAATCGCGAAGCAGCTGTAATAGATAATACGGTTCACCGGAACATACCAGTTAATAGAAGCGCAAGTTAAAGAAAACACCGCCAGACTTTAGACCTCTTTCGTCCAAAGCTGACGGTGTTTTTTTGAGCCTTCTGCAGTTGGATAAGCTGTGCCGGCCGGTTTCTCTGGCCGCTCTGTCGCCGCGGAGAAACTGGCTTCTCACGCCAATGTCCAATCAGCCCCGTGCATACCGCGCACGCAGCTGCCGCTCGGCCTCCTGCACTCTGTTGTCGGCATAGTCCAGCGTATACCCTGTCTCTGCCTCCACTTGACCGGCGTTCCGCAGCATCACGCCCCGGTTCCGCAGCGCCTGCAGGATACCGTCCGAGAAGACCGCCGCCTCCCCTGGGCCGCCCATTTCTCCCAGCGCACCCATCGTCTCGGGGCGGACAACCGGATAATCGCAGCCCTGCGCATCCCCCACTGCTTCTTCGTAAAAGCTGCGGGCAAGCTCTCCCCGGACCGTCCCCTGCCCTTCAACCACAACAAAGGCATGAACAAAATAGGCCTTGGCCTGCCGCCGCTGGGCAATGCCGCAGAACTTGCGGCCGCCGATCGCCAGGTCGTAATCGCCGGGGCAATAAGAGCCCTGCACCTCGCCGGCCCGCACCTCGGCTGCCGCGCCGGGATGGCTGCAGGCGACGGCCTCCGTGATCAGCGAGGCAAGCAGCCGGAAGTCGTCGTGAAAATCCAGCGATCCCCGCGGCCGCGGCAGCAGCAGCGAAACATTCACGACGCCGGCATCCAGCGGAACGGCCGCGCCGCCGGAATGGCGGACCGCTGTCCGGATCCCGCGCTGCTCAAGCCGTTCCATGGCCCGTCCCGCATACGGCAGCCGGCTGTCCCGCAGTCCCAGCACCAGGCCTGCCGGGTGGCTCCATAGATGGACCGACGGCTGAATCAGCGACTCTCCGACATCTCGGCATAGTGTCTCCTCGAATGCGAACGGCAGCAGCAGCCCGCTCTCCGCATCCGTTTCCCCGAGATGCTCAAAGACCGCCATTTGCGGCGGCAGCACACCGCTTCGGGCCCCGAATTCCTCTAACATCCGCTTTTCCTCCCCGTTGCCGTTATATCCGCTTTGATCCCGGAATAACCATTTTCTATATTGTAACGAGAAACCGCCGGACCCGCAAAACCAAAGGCTTCCTGCTGGCTTTGCCCACACTCCCCCGCACTTCTCCGCAGCCTGCTGTTTGTCCCGGCCGCTTTTCGTCTAATTATGAGAAAAGGAGTGATGCCCCATGACAGCCGAACAAACGGCAAAAGCCGAATCCAGCGGAACGTCCGGCAAACTGCAGCGGTGGGAGGAAGCGCTTGGCGGACTATACCGCAAGTTCCGGGATTACGCGGACAAAGCGGTGAAGGAGTTTGATGATGAGGACATCCACCAGGCCCGTGTCAACAGCCGCAAGCTGCTGACGCTGCTGTCCATTCTCGATCCCGGCCATACTTCGGGACTCTACCCGCTGTTCAAGAAGGCCCAGAAACGGCTGGGAAAGGTCCGCGACGAAGACGTGCTGATTGAAGCTTTTAAACTAAAGCGCAGAGACGCCAAAACACAAGGGGATAAGGAGAGCGCCGCTCTGCTGAAAGCCGTGATTGAGTTGCGCAAACAAAAGCGGAAACGCTACCGCAAAAAGCTCGCGGACAAACTGCCGCTGCTGGCAAATGAAGAGATGGACGCCGCGTGGGAGGACTTCATCCGCAACGGGCTCCCGGCCATGGTGGAGAAAACCGATCCGAACCGCGTCATGCGTGAGCTGGAGGTCGCGTTTGAGCAGAACAAACAGCGCTGCAAAACGCTGTTCCGCAAAGAAAGCTCGCCTTCGGCGGAGTCGTTCGACGCGCTGCACAAGCTGCGGATCGCAGCCAAAGAGCTGAGGTATACCGCAAATGCGGCCTCTTTTGCGCTGGACCAGAAATTCCATGCCCACGAGCAGCTCTACAAAGGCGTTCAAAGCGAGCTTGGCGAAATTAATGACAAACGCGTCTGGCTGGAGACGATTGAAGACATCGGTCCCGAGGAGCTCGGAGCCGGCAAAAAAGCGTGGGAGCGGCTCACTGGTTCATTGAAAGCCGAAATTGAGGAGGCGCTTCGTGCAAATACGGTCGTGGATAGAGGTTAAGCTGACAATAAAAAAGGGCTATTCGGATGTTGTGTCGGAATAGCCCTGGGTGACATTGTATAAGGCGGGTCTCTGTGTTCTATCAGAAGGTCTTATCCAGCCAAATCAAAGCCAAGACATAAATCTTGATCGCCTCTAATAGAGAAGGCAAATGCAATGCCTCATCAGGCCCGTGGGCATGGCCGTGGCCGGGAGGCAGAAAATCCGGCTTTACACTCACAGAGGAAGGGAATCCCGGGCCAAAAGTAATACCGCCCGGAAGCACCCTTGAATGCGTGCCCCCGCCCATAACATAAGGCTCTGCCTGCTCATTCCTTATGCTATTGTAGGCGTCCAGCAACGTTTGAACCTTGGGGTCGTCCTTCGCAATATAATAGGGGTTACTGTTTCTCACATCCAGAATATGAACACCGTAAGGCGTAATGCGCTGCTCAAGACGCTGCTTAACGGTCTCGGCATCTCCGGTAACGGGATAGCGAATGTCCACAAACAACTCCAAGCCGTCCTGATAAGGGCGGATGATGCCGCCGTTTAACGTTAGCTTGCCGGATAGGTCGTCTTCAGAGGCAATGCCTGCTCCTTCCCCATAATAATCCGCCAGGAATGAGGACAGGAATTCAAGCGTACGCCGATCGTCTTCTTCAAACTGTCCGCTAAGCTTAAGCGCTTCAGCCAGTACCCAAATTGCATTCAGTGAGCCTTCAGGAAAAGCAGCGTGCCCGGCCCGGCCCCGGGCATACACGATTACGCCATCCGGATGGGGTTCAGCCTTCACCAGCTCCGCAAGGTCTTGGGGCAGCCCGGTGAGGGCCGACTGAACTTTATCCAGGTTCCCTGCCTGCAGCACCACCTGGGCGTAATCAGGCACATTGTTTTCAGCCGTACCTCCCCGCAGACTGCCAAGCTGCTTCCCTACCGGAATGAAAAGCCTTGCGTTAAAACCGCCTTTTTGACCGTTGTTCAAAGGAAAAGCACCATCAATCACCAGCGACACCTCAGGCACTGGCTCATGTTTGACGAAATAAGCCAGGTCGTCCATGCCTGTCTCCTCGGCGCAGCCATAGATAATACGGATATTGTGCTCAAGGGGAATCTGCAAATCCCGGAGGATTCTAACCGTGTACAACCCGGCAACCGATGCTCCCTTATTGTCGCTTACTCCCCTTCCGATTAGAAAGTCGCCTTTTTTTGTAGGTTCATAGGGAGGATAAATCCAGTGGTCGCCTTCGGGTACAACATCCAGATGTCCTACCACTCCGATATCTCGTTCATGGTTCCCATATAGGATGGAACCGGCGTAGCCCTGATGATTTTCGGTACGAAATCCAAGCTCTGCACCCCGTTTCAGCGCCAATTCAAGCACCTCGGCACAAGGCCTGCCAAACGGAGCCCCTTCGATCCCTTCCCAGTCACGGCGTACACTCGGAATGCGCACCCATTCCACAATGTCCCGCTCCAACTCCTCCTGATGCTCTTCAAGCCATAACTCAACCTTCTTCAAGAGCTCCCGTTCATGCGCAGTCAATTGTTTCATCCTGTTCTCTAACCCCTTCCCAAATTCAACCCGTTATTTCCTGCCAACGATGACAGGATACCAGATGTTCCCCTTCCGCCTGCTGCATCTGCGGAGCGATTTGGCGGCAGTGATCTACGGCATAGGGACAGCGTGTGTGGAATTTGCAGCCCGAAGGAGGATTAGACGGGCTGGGAATATCCCCGTTCAGTTGGATCCGTTCCTTACGCTGCCCCGGTTTGTCGATAGGAATCGAAGAGAGCAGCGCTTTCGTGTACGGATGCAGCGGATTGTGAAACAGGTCCTCCTTGGTCCCTACCTCAACCAGATTCCCCAGGTACATTACTCCGATATGATCGCAAAAATAACGAACAATACTCAGATCATGCGAGATAAACAAGTAGGTCAGCCCTAACTCTTCCTTTAAATCAGACATCAGATTAAGCACCTGCGCCTGAATAGAAACATCGAGCGCGGCAATGGGCTCGTCTGCAACGATAAAACGCGGCTTAAGCGCCAGCGCGCGGGCAATGCCAATACGCTGCCTTTGCCCTCCGCTGAACTCATGGGGATACCTTTGCAGATTGTCGCGGCTTAAGCCGCACTTCTCCAGGTAGTCGCCGGCCAGCTCCCATGCCTTTTTGCCGTGAACAATACGGTGCTTCTTTATGCCCTCCGCAATGATTCGCCCAACACTCATGCGGGGATTGAGGCTCGCGTATGGGTCTTGGAAAATAATCTGCATGTCTCGCCGAAGGGACCGCATTTGGCTGCCAGCCAAATGCACATTCTGTGCCGAGTCGAATATGGCCCGCCCGTTAAAGGTAATAGAGCCGCTTGTAGGCTCGGTCAAATTAAGAATTGCCCTGCCGGTGGTCGATTTCCCGCAACCAGATTCACCTACAAGTCCAAAGCTTTCTCCCTTTTGGATATCAAAAGACAGACCATCCACTGCTTTCGTTGAACCCTTGGCGCGTGCAAACCATCCGCCTGCGTGTGGATAATGCTTGGCCAAATTTTTGACCTGAATCAGCGGCTGTGTCATCCTTTCTGCACCTCCCAGCAGCGGACAAAGTGATTTGGCTCCACTTCCTCCAATTCCGGAAGCTGCGTATCGCACCGTTCCTGACGCAAGCTGCACCTTGGGGCGAAGGGACACCCTTGATGCCGGGCATACGGGCTTGGCACCATGCCTGGGATGCTGTACAGCCTTCGTTTCTCCTCGTGCTCTGCAATCTTACGCGCATGAATTAACCCGTACGTATAGGGGTGCAGAGGCTTGTCATACAGCACCCCGGCGTTAGCCTGTTCCACAATCCTTCCGGCGTACAAAACAGCCACCTCATCGGCAATTTCCGCGATGACACCCAGATCATGCGAGATGAACAGCATACTTGTGTTCATCTGGCCTTGAAGATCCCGGAAGACATCGAGAATTTTCGCCTGCGTCGTCACATCCAAAGCGGTAGTAGGCTCATCGGCAATGAGCAATGCAGGCTGACAGCAGATCGCCATCGCGATCATGACACGTTGGCGCATGCCTCCGCTTAATTTATGCGGGTAAGATTGATACACCCGCTCAGCATCGGGGATTTGCACCATTTTAAGCACCTCTATACAGCGCTTGCGATTGGCCGCTCCCCGCAAACCCTGGTGAATACGCAGAACCTCGCTAATTTGATCTCCAACCTGAAACACCGGATTTAACGAAGTCATGGGTTCCTGAAAAACCATGGATATCCGATTGCCCCTTAGTTTCTCCATTCGGTCTTCGGATATCTTCAGCAGGTTGTCTCCGCCAAAGGATACCGTTCCGTTCACAGCAGTGTTATTCCGGGGCAACAGCCCCATAATCGCTAGCGATGTAACGCTTTTGCCGCAGCCTGACTCTCCTACCAACCCCAACGTCCGGCCCCGGTGAATGGTTAGGCTGATATTATGTACGACTGGGGTGCGGCTGCCCTTTTTGCCAAATTCAATGGATAGGTTCTCAATCCGTATCAATGGCTCCTGCCCTTGTTCCAAACCGATCCCTCCTTCCTACGTTGTGGAGGTAGGGTCCAACGCATCGCGCAGACCGTCACCCAGAAAGTTGATAGACAACACCATGGTGAACACCATAGCTCCAGGCGGAACCCAGAGCCACCATTCACTGCTCAGCACCCGCATACTCTGGGCTGCGGATAGCATATTGCCCCAGCTGGATTGCGGCTGACTAACCCCAAGCCCCAGAAAACTGAGGCCCGCCTCCGAAAGAATTCCCGTTGCAATCCCTAATGTGGCATATACGATAATGGGTCCCAGCGCATTGGGCAGCAGATGCCGAAATATAATCTCTGCAGGATTCAGGGCAATGGCCCTGGCTGCCTCTATAAACTCACGCTGCCTCAATGAGAGCACCTCAGCCCGTACAATGCGGGTAATTCCCGTCCAGTTCAATACTCCGATAATAAGAACTACATTCCAAACATTTGCCCCTAGCAAAGCAGCTAATGAAATAGCTATCGCATAGAAGGGAAAGCTCATTACAATGTCGGTTAACCGCATCACAAGGGAATCTATCCAGCCCCCGAAATATCCGGACACTGCCCCAAGCGTAACGCCGATAGCCAGTTGCAGGCCCGTGGCGCAGATCCCTACCAGCAGAGACACCCGCCCCCCATACAGTAACCGCGACCAGACGTCCCGGCCCAATTCATCCGTCCCCAGCAGATGTTCTGATGAAGGAGGCGTTTCGATATTGAACAGATCAATGTCATTGGGATCATACCCTGTCAAAATGGGGGCAGCCACAGACAAAAATACGAGCAGGATCAACATAGTCAAGCCTACAACCGCCAGTTTGTTTTTTCCAAATTTGATCCAGGCGATCTGACCGGGGGATAGCAGCTCTGCTCTACTCATCCTCATCTCTCCCCTCAATCGTAGTGGATTCGCGGGTCAACAACCGCATACAATATATCCGCAATAAGATTAGCCAATAGAGTTACCAAGGCAAGCATCATCACGATCCCCATAATCAACACATAGTCCCGATTTAAGGCTGCTTCAAAGTTCAAGCGTCCAATCCCGGGCCAGGAGAAAACCGTCTCCGTCAACAGAGCCCCTGACAGAAGCGTGGGAATCTCTAACGATAAAATAGTGATAACCGGCTTCAGTGCGTTTTTCATAGCATGCTTTAGTAGTACGAAGCGCCTTGAGACCCCCTTCGCCTTGGCTGTACGGATGTAATCCTGATTCAGAATTTCGCTCATACTGGAGCGCATATAGCGCATCAGCGCGGCGGTGTTCATCAGTCCAAGCACAACCGCCGGCAGGAGTAGATGCCGTCCGACATCAACCACATAATCCCACCCCTGGTGATTCACCCCGACAGTCTGCTTTCCCGATATTGGCAGCAGCTTCAAGTCGACGCCAAAGTACTTGATCAGCAGCATGCCAAAGAAAAAGGAAGGCAGAGATAAACCGATAAAGGCAAAAAAGGTGGCAGCGTAATCAATGATAGAATTCCGGCGGACAGCAGTGATAATCCCTACCGGCAAGCCAATTGCCACACTAATCGCCAATGCTGCCAAAGCCAGTAACAGCGTATTGCCAACCCTGCTGCCGATAATTTCCGTCACTGGCGATTTATAGTGGATGGAATAACCGAGATCCCCCTGCACGGCACGGGAAACCCACTTTGTGTACTTTACGTACAGCGGATCGTAATAACCCACCCTCTGCAGCAATTCCTCCTTGACCTCCGGTGACGCATTAGGATCAATCATTGTGGCATAGGGGTCCCCTGGCTGCAGATTGATCATGGCGAACACGATAATGGAGATGCCAAAGACAACAGGGATTGCCTGCAGCAATCTGCGTACGATATATCTACTCATCCCCTTGCCCCCTTATCCAGCAACAATCCGCTTCCTCCTGCAGTCGCTCGGCGCTCTGCAGCTATTGAACCGTCCACTTTTCAATTCCGCCAAAAGGTTCGTAAGGATAAGGGGTATAGTTGGTGACTTTAGGGCCAACCGCATATCCGATATTGGGAATATAGAGCCACATGCGGATCGCTAGCTCATTATGCAGGCGTCCCCATTCCTGGTAAACCTTCGAGCGTTCATTCTTGTCCAACGTTTTGGAACCCTGATCATTTAGCGCGTCCAATTTCTCATTCTTGTAACGCTCCCACCAATAGTTCGTTTCATAAGCATCAACGCGGAATGTTCCACCCATAAGGGTAGCGTCAAATTCCTTCTTAGGGTCCTGCAAAATAGCCAGCGTTGAGCTAAAGTCCGCCAAGTTAAGCTGCACCTCGATCCCCACTTGTCTGAGATACTGCTGAATAATTGGAGCGGACTGCTCGCGGGTCTTGTTACCCGTCGGGTAATTCAGCTCGAGAACAAATTTTTGTCCATCCTTATCCAGAACCCCGTCCCCGTCCGTATCCTTCCATCCGGCTTCAGCCAGCAGTTCCTTTGCCTTGTTAGGATCATATTTGTAAGGATTCAGATCCTGAGGATAAGAAGGATCGTCAGGATGAATAATCGTGTTAAAAATCGTTCCGTGTCCGAAAAGCAGCTTATCGACAATGGCTTGGCGGTCGATCGCGTAGATCAGAGCTTGCCGCACCCGCACATCAGATAAACGGTTGTCTGTCGAATCGAGCGTCATGTACTGTCCGGTTGCGCCCACATGCTCGATAATTCGGGCGCCTGCATCCTTGTAAACTTGCAGATCCGCGTTATTAAAGGAAGACAGCTCCGCAATATCCAGCCCTCCATTAATCAGCTCGGATTGGGCAGTTTCGCGATTGCTGACCTTAAAGATGAATTTCTTAATCGCAGGCGAACCTTTAAAATAATCCGGGTTGCTTTCCAGTTCAACATATTGATCCGGCACAAACTTCGAAATCTTATAAGGCCCTGTTCCTACAGGGTTTTTAAGCAATTCCGTAGCGTTACTCCACTGAGCGATCGGCGTGCTTGCCCATACATGCTTGGCAAGGACTGGCCGATCGGCAAAATAGGCTAGTGCGCCGCCGTAAATTTCTTTAAAGGTAAAACTAACCGTTTGTTCGTCAACAACTTTAATGCCGGACACATGCTCTGCCTGGCCGTTATGGAATGCCTCATACCCCTCCAGCTTGGTAGCAAATTCCGGGGTATCGTTCGGCCAATCCTTGCTTGCCGTAGACTCGTAAGTGAAGGCCACATCTTCTGCTGTCAGCGGTTTGCCATCATGCCATTTGACCCCTTTGTTCAGCGTAAAGGTAATTGTCTTTTGGTCATCGGAGAACTTATAATCCTTAGCTAACGAGGGAAGGAAACCTTGATTCTTATCCACAACGACCAGCCGGTCAAACACTATAAAGATGACATTGCGGTCATAATCGGTAAAATAAAGTTCGGGGTGAAACAATCCGGAAGGTGATGTCCATACCGCATAACGCAGTACGGAATCCCCAGTACTGCTGGCTTGCACAGGCGGGGCGCCCGCTTTAGCTTCACCTGCTTTGCTATTGGAGGGTGTTGAAGAACAGCCTGAGATCAAAAGTACACTTATCAACATAACGGACAACAACCCTTGAAGAATATGCCTCTTTTTCATCATCTTTTCTCCTCTTATCGTCTTCTCTTAAAGTACTTGTGGTTTTAGTGCATGAGATGGCTCACGGCTCCGTTAGCTTCTAGAGGAACTACTATCCTCAATTACTCTTCTGGCAAGCAGATTCAGCGTGTTATCATCCATTGGCGGATTGTGCAGACCAAACCGGACATCCCGGTACAAGCGCTGCAAAAGATGCGTATTCGACAGACTATGTACCCCGACAATGCGCATCGCTTTATCTACAACCGATATTGCGCTCTGGACAGCAAACATCTTGACCGCAGCGATATCAGGGCTTGCAAAACGGCGGGCTTCAGGGCCAAACCCCGCTTCCCTTCCCAAACGCTCTGCTACGCCATACATGAAGTGCCTTGCTGCTGATAACTCCAGTTCAATTTGACCTATCTTTTGCTGTATATGCGGAAGCTGAATAATCGGATGATTCAGACTGTTCGGCTGATAGCGGGAGGAGAAGGCAACGGCCTCTTTACTCGCAGCTATGGCAATCCCCAAATAACATGCTGGGATATTTAGCATACTGAAGCTAAGTTCGCCCCGATCCTTATGAGTTCGTTTATATACACGCGCGCTTTCAGGAAGATACACCTGATCAAGCACCAAATCGTGGCTGGCTGTTCCTCTCATTCCAACCATATTCCAGACGGGGTCAATGCGAAGGCCTTCCGCATTTCTGGGGATAAGAAATTCGGACACTCCCCCTGTAACCGTATCTGAAGCTGAAACAATACAATAGTCGAGCGCTGTTGAGAGAGAAGTGAACCTTTTTCTCCCTCTCAGCACGAAACCGTCGCCTGTCCACTCTGCAATTGTCTCTGGCTGACCTCCCCGGGAGGGGCTGCCTGTCGCTTCTTCAGAGTCGGCCCGGTTGATTAGAGCCCCCTGTTCAACCACCGCCCGGCATAGAAATTCGAACGAATCGCCCTCCCAAGCCCGGCTCACAGCCAGATCAAACAAAACGATGTGGTGCCAACCAATTGCCAAAGCGGTTGCCGCATCCACCTGAGCTATCCGTTCCTGACAAAGCAGGAACTCAAGGAGCGTGGCGCCCTCTCCGCCAAATTCCTTAGGAACCAAGAGAGTATGGTAGCCTGCTTTCTTCAAGTCATGGACAAGATCAACATTCAGCTCATTCAGCTCGTCTGCTTTCTGCGCTCCATCCGCGTGGCGGTCCGCAATTTCACCAATGGTCTCGAGCTTGTTTAATTGTTCTTTCGTATTTGCAAACCGGTTCTGCAATGAAGACATAACCACCTTCCCCTTTACTCAAGCCTTCTAGTATTTTAGTAAATCTCCAAAATGTTTGTTTTATCTTATCAATTGCAGCTTTTGATAGTCCATGTCATTATGTGACTAATTATTGTATTTCCGATAGGTTTACTATACTATGAGAAAAATAACAATTTTCTTATGTTTTCCACCGTTTTCATGTCAAATTATGAGATTTGATAAGCTTGAGAGATCGTAAGGGAGGGAGCAGCAATGAGGAAAGTGAAAAAAGAAGAGCCTCTCGAAGTTTTGGAGAATTACCATTTTACTGTTACAGAACTGGAGAAATCCAGTGCCGTGTGGCCCGTAAGTGCAGGTAGGGATGTTTCTCAGGCAAATAGCCGGATTGGACCCAGAGTCGTACCCTATTTCTACCTGATTTTTGTTCTGGAAGGGCAAGGGGAGTATATTTACAAGCAGAAAAAATATGTGCTCCGTAAATCCGACATGTTTTGTTTATTTCCGCATGTCGTTCATGAATACCATATCGATAAGGATACTCCCCTGCATAAGATGTGGGTTGCCTTAGAAGGTCCCCAAGCAGTTCAACTATTAGAACGGGTGGGCATCAAGTCATGTACACCTCATGTTCCAAATGCCTCTAACGAAGGTGTATTAAATCTGCTGCGCAGTTTGTTTGAATTCGGAAATCACTCAGACAAGCGCGATTTTGATTTATGCCGCCTGATCATTTTACATAAAATTTTTGAGGAGCTTTCCCGTAATACACCGGATGCTTTACGAAACGCCGTTTGTTCGGATTATTGGCTGCAGCAGGCCAAGGAATACATCGAAAGGCATTATACCGACCGCTTGACCATTGAACAAATTGCCGATTATGTTCACGTAAACCGCGCATATTTCTCACGGAAGTTTAATCAGGCTTTTGGAATTTCTCCAGCGAAGTACCTCCTCCAATTAAAAATTGAAGAGTCCAAACAGCTGTTGGTAAATACGGGTTACAATTTGTCCATAATAGCCCAGTCCATAGGGTATACGGATATGTTCACTTTTTCCAAAGTATTCAAGAAGGCAACAGGCGTTTCCCCTCGTGAATACCGTTTACTGAAACAGTCAGAAAGGATTTGATGCCGCTTAGAGGACAGTGTATACATTAGGGATCCAGAGAACCGAGGATAGGGACTGAGCTTACTTGGGCGTTGAAGTCGCGGCGCAATTGGGGAATGTTCAGGAGCCAGAAAAAGTTACGTTGCTTGGCAGCGGCTTTTCCGCCACAAAATCCGAATACCCTAAAAAAACAAAAGCAAGCCTGCCTGCCTCATCCGCTGAAGGAAGTGAGGCCGCATGCTTGCTTTTTTTAATGTTAGGCCGCCAGCGGCCCTTCTACCGCACCGATTCTTGACCGGTGTGCTTGTCGATCACACCTTGGTAGACGGGCTGCGGACGAAGACCAATCAGCTTCTCCACAGGCTGCCCGTCCCGGTATACCACTACCGTCGGCAGCCCCATTACGCCGGCTTCGGCGGCGGCGTCAGGCAGCTCGTCGCAGTTTACTTTTATAATGCGGACCCGGTCCCCGTTCTCCCTGTCCAGCTCCTCAAGTATCGGCAGCAGCCCTTTGCAGGGCGGGCACCAGGGCGCGCCGTAATCGACCAGCACGGTTCCCCCTTTTGTCAGTTCACCGTCCAGCATGCTTTTGCTTTCCGCATTCAATAGAGTCATCAGGTTCCCCTCCTTCATTCGGCGGCTGTCCTTCCGCATGATGCATGGAGGCGATACGCTGCTGCAAATTCTGCTTAATCTGGTTAAGCTGAACCAGCTGGCGCTCGATTTCCTCCAGCTTGCTTTGATACAGCGGCATGACCTGCTCGCAAAACGCCTCTTCGTTCTTCAGCACGCAGTGCAGTATTCCCGCGATTTCCTCGGTCGAAAGCCCGAGGTTCAGATACAGCTTGATCGTCTCCACCGTTTCGACGGCAAGCGGCGTATATTCCCGGTACCCGTTGGCCAGACGGACCGGATGAATCAGGCCTTGGCGTTCATAGTAGCGGATAGAGCGCTCGCTCACTCCGGTTTGCTTCGATAATTCACCGATTTTCATGGTAATCCCCCGGGTTCATGAGAATGGGTCTGAAATCAGTATAAACCCTGACACTAATGTCAGGGTCAATCTCTTTTTTTGGCGGCTTTTAACGGCTTGTTGAAATCCGTCTCCAGATGCCGGCGATTTGTGGGCCAGCAGCAGATTCCGTTCCACTCCTGCAAAAGATTCCGCTCCTCCAAGCCTTAATTCACCGGGCTTTTGGAGCGGTCCAGCGATGCCGCTGCCGCGCCCCGCGGACGGCGTCTGCCGGCACCAAGCGACAGACCGAAGCAGGCGATCAGAACCACACTCGCGAGCACATACGGCGAGTTAATATTGATGTCGAACAAATACCCGGAAATGACCGGACCGGCGATATTGCCCAAGCTGGTGAACGCCGAATTCAGGCCCGCCACATACCCCTGTTCATCTTTGGCCAGCATCGACATTTGGGTGCCGATGGCCGGACGCAAAATATCAATCGCCAGAAAAACAATAAACGTAACGGCGCAGATCAGCCAAAACTTATGAACAAACAGGGTCATCAGAATAAACACACCCGCAAACAGGAGGCAGACGGAAATCACCCGTTTTTCACCAAAACGCTTCAAAATCCAGCTGAAAATGGTGAGCTGAACCACCGCTCCGGCAATGGAACCAAACGTAATGATAAAGGCGATGTCTTTGGGCGTAAAGCCGAACTTATGATCGACAAACAATCCAAACACCGTTTCAAAATTAGCCAATCCAAACGACATCACAAACACAATAATCAAGCTGATAAAATAAGGCTCACGGTAAGAACGCATCAGCTGGTTCAGAAAACCAACCTGCTCCTTCGGCTCCTGCGCAAAGGTTTCGTTTGACGCTGCTTTTGCCGGCAGGGATTCCCGGAGAACTAGCAGGGTGACTACTGCGGCCACAAGTCCCGCGGCTCCCGCTGAAAAGAAAGGAACGCGGATCCCGAATTCGGCGATATAGCCGCCAATCCCCGGCCCGATTACAAACCCCGTTGTAATGGCGGCATTGATATACCCCATTCCTGCCGCACGTTCATCCTGCGTGGTCATATCCGCCGCATAGGCCATAACCGCCGGCATAATCATGGCAGCGCTGGCACCGCCAAGCAGCCGGGCAAGGAAAAGCATCAGCGGTTCGTTGGCGATGCCAAACAGCACTTCGGACAAGGTGAACACGATCATCCCGCTCACGATCATCCGTTTTCTGCCAAGCTTGTCGGCGAGCCGTCCGGCAAGCGGCGAGAACAGGAACTGGGTCAGCGAAAACGCGGCGACCAGCAAACCGACGATACTTCCGGTGATGCCCAGACTGTTCATAAATTCAGGCATAATCGGAATAATCAAGCCGATGCCTGTAAAGACCAGGAACAAATTTAACATGAGGACCAGAATAGCCCCCCGATTTTTTAGTAACAGTGCCATGCTTTGTTTCCTCCAAACTTTAATTCACATACTGAATATTCATTCTAGATTAGTGCAAAAAAAAAAAGATTCCAACCCTTAGCAGCTTACAGCCCAGCCTAAAAACGCATGGTTTAAGCCGGGTCTGTACCACTGCTCATTATGCTGCTCTGCCAATGATCTACCAGTCATCTACCAGTGCTCTGTCAGCTGCTCGGTCAGACGTTCTGTCAACTCTTTCAGCTACTCTGTCAGCTACTCTGTCAGCCGCTCGGTCACCTGTTCTGTCCGCCGCGCTGCCTTGCAATTCCGTGCAAAAACACATCCACGCCCAAGCGGTAAGCCGCCAGCGCTTCGTCATGCTCCATTCTTCGGGAATGCTGGTTCAGGCCGATGAGCAGACTGTCCAGCACAATCGATAGTCCTCTGACATCCTGGATGTCGAACTCGCCGCTGTCGATTCCCTGCTGCAGCAGCTCCTGGTTAAAGCTAATATACCCTTGGACCATTTCGTTTAGACGTTCTTCCACCTCCGCCGCCTTGTCCGAATAAAGGAATTCGTCAATGGCTTTCTTCAGCGGCTGGTTAAATTGGTCCAGCGCAAAATGCTCCGCCAATCCATATAATTTATCGGCCGTGGTCGGGTACAGTGTTTCTTTCGCCAGCCAGGTTTCTTCCCATTCCCGGTCCCCTTCCTGCAGCAGGTAAAGAAACAGCCCTTCTTTGCTCTTGAAGTGGTAATAAATGTTCCCCGCGCTGCAGCCAGTTGCTTTTACAATTTCTTCGATCGACGTCGCTTTATAGCCCTTTTGGGTAAAAAGCGCCCTTGCGGCATCGGCTATCCGCTTCTTGGTCGATTCAGTTTGAAGCTGCTTCTTATTCATCTGTGACCTGCCTCTTCCTTTCGCTCACCCGGTCAGTCAATAATACTGAACTTTCATTCAGTATTGTAATCGATCGGTGGATTAGATGCAAGCCGGGGCTTCGAACACAACCTCTGCCGGGGCTTTAAGACAGTTATACGGCTGCACAAATGTACAAACAGCGGCAGCATAGGACATAAACAGAAGTCCCAAACTGCCGCTGTTTTAGGCGTTCACCGCTCGTTGTAAGGAATAACCCAGCTCCTGCGTTTGGCTGTTTTTCGAAAGCCTAATTAGTTGCGATTTCCTTAAAAATGTCGGCTACAGCATCCACAGTGCTATTCCAGAGCTTTTCCCCCAAATCCTTTGTCGCCTGAGTCGGGTCGCCTATAACCCCTGTTTTGGAGTATTTTGAAAAATCAAGATCAGGATCTTCCCAATCCGGCTCCTCACTGTAAGGGTTGTATATTTTGTCGTTCCTTACAGTTTCACTCCGCTTAAACAAAGCTAGCGACGTAGTAAAACTATCAGCATGTCCTCCAGGTAAATTTGGGTCCCCATGTTTACACCAGACATCGAAAAAGGGATGATTCGGAAGATAAGCAACTGAAACTCCATCAAAATCGCTATTAAACCTTTTTGCTGTATTGTCTAAATGATGCCCTCCGCAACCTCTGAAAATCACAATTTTCTTGAACCCCTGCTGGGCAAGTGACTTTAGTACAGAATAAATCAAATTTTCGTACACATCCTGCGGAATATCTATGTATCCATATCCATAGTTTCTGTGTTCCGGTGTTGGGCCAAATGGCAATGTAGGAACAACCAAATAGTTAACACCATATTTTTGATAGACTCTTTCTGCGGCTGAGATTCGGGAATGCTTACCATAATCATCCTTCAGAGAAGAATGAACCGGATCAGCCCGGCCATCGCCTATAGAGTATAACAAGTCCAAAGGAGGTGAAACGGATGGAACAGGAGCAATTATGGCTGAAGCAGTGCCGGGATGGGGAGCAGGATGCATTCTACCAACTGGTAAAGCCTTATCTGGACCGGGCATACAGTACGGCCAGGGCGATTCTGAACTCCCCGCATTATGCTGAGGATGCAGTCCAGAATGCCATGCTGGAAGCCTATAGAGCCATTATGAGCGGCAAAGAAATCCGCAGCTTCCGAAGCTGGTTCAACCGGCTGGTTGCGATGCGGGCGTTGGATCTGGCCAGAGCACGCTCCAGGCAGTTCAGCAAGACAGAAGCTTTGGGGGATCAGGAGACGCCGGCGGATGAACGGGAGCAGCCTATGGAGGCGGTCTTGAAGAAAGAAGAGCAATCCCGGCTGCTGGACCAGGTCATGTCACTGGATATTCGCCACCGCTCAGTGATTGTGTTGTATTACTATCAGGAAATGTCCGTAGAGGAGATTGCGGACGTGCTGGGCGTCAAGGCCGGGACCGTGAAATCCAGATTGTATAACGCGCGCTTGAAGCTGATGAATCTGAATGAATCTATTAATCCGAAGAAGGTGATTTTTGATGTCTAAGTTCAAGAACGGGATACAGGGTGAACCGCAGCGGCAGGCAGAGGAAATGGGCGGTGTGCTGAGCCTTCATGCTGCGCCGCAGAGCCTGCATGATTTTGCAAAAAATATTGTGATGCACGCGGCGGCTGCGGAGCCTGCTGCACCTAGCCGTCCGGCCCGCTCCCGCACGAAGCGGCGGCTGATCAGTGCTGCCTGCGGTACGGCTGCTGCTGCTATGCTCCTATTCTCTGCCCAGGTATCGCCGGCCTTCGCCAGTCTGGTGCAATACATTCCAGGCTTCTCGGTGGCCTCCGACTGGCTGACCGCGCTGCGTACCGGTGACGGTGTGCAGAATGCGGGCAATTATGATTACCGGCCATTCCAGCCGGTCGTGATGAGCTTCGGAGATACCAAGGTTAGTCTGAGCGATGTGTATCTGACCAGTGACAAGCTGGTGTACAAGGTCTTTGTCCAGTCGGACAAAATTAGCGGGAGCGTGACCACCTGGCCGGACGGAACGCCGGGGATTGACTACAGCAACGCCGGTTATCACATAACGAGCAAGGACTTTCCGAGCGCCGGAGCAGGCGGGGTGATGAAGCTTACCCATGATGAGCAGACCGGCGAACCGATTCTGGTTCTGCCGACCGAGCAGCAGCTGTCGCCGCAGGAGGTGGCCGCTTTCCTTGCGGGGAACCCGTCCAAGCTGAGC
This sequence comes from Paenibacillus nanchangensis, assembly GCF_046543445.1. NCBI lineage: Bacteria > Bacillati > Bacillota > Bacilli > Caryophanales > Paenibacillaceae > Paenibacillus > Paenibacillus nanchangensis. The sequence continues at coordinate 5,647 of NZ_JBHOFD010000052.1, read as the reverse complement.
TTTACCTTCTATGAGCCTCAGGCGGGAGGCGCGATTCCGCTGAAGCATAGCATGGACGTTCCTTTTGACAAAAGCCAGTGGAAACAGGACCGGATCATCCCGCAGCAGGCCTCTATCCCGGTTATGGTCAACGGAGACCAGCAGGAAATTGAGGTACAGGAGGTTAAGCTTACACCGCTCAGTACCTATGTAACTCTGCATCTAAGCAACACGGACCGGAGCCTGCTGGATATCGATTGGAACAACCCGTCCATTGAATTGACGGATAACGCAGGCGGCACCTACGGGTTCAAAGATTACACCAGCCTGAATGCTGTGCTAGGACGCAGCAACGGCGGTTCCGATACGATCCGGCTGGAATTTGCTTCTTCACCATATTTCAGTAAGCAAGCCGACAGGCTGAATCTGAAGATCGGGCATGTCCAGCTCTCAGAGGTAGGCTCCTTCTCTCTGGCCATGGACGAAGCACTACCCAAAGTGATTCCGTTCAGCGGCAAGCAGATGCTTCTGACCGAGAGCCGTTATGAAGACGGGTTCCTGAAGCTGAAGCTTACGCAGGATGCGCAGAACCGCATGAGCATTGACTTCAATATCCCAGGCTATATGGCTAAGGTGCTTCAGTCCCGGGAGCTGTATGACAAGTTCTACGCGGGCAACAGGGATCAGGGGGGCTTCGCCCGGAATATTCTGCAGGTTCAGGAAGGGATCGGGGAATATGAGGTCTGGATTGCGGCCCCTGAGCAGAAGCAGTATGAAGTGGAAATGATTAATGCCGTAACGCAGCGCAAGCAGGTTCAGGTGAATCAGCAGGTTGAACTCAGCGTGCGATAATGGAATCATCCGCCAGGCAGCACATAGGTTCGGGGTTGTCTGGCGAAGGTTTTTTACAATCGTATATACTGATTAGACCAATTGATTACTTAGAAGCTGTGTCACTTACCATGATCAAGAAAGAAGCCGCACATATACGCAAGCAGTTCAAGATGGACCATGATCAGCTGAATCTGTACGATATCCTGAACGTGTATACACTTTTTTTTCGATTGAACGTTTTGTTTTGTGCTTAGAATAACGGTAAATCAAATCGATACCCTTATTGCTTGTTTGCGGTTACTGCACATTTTGGAGAAAAGTGCGGGCCATCCATTCGCAGAACTTGTATTTCTCTTCAAACTGCGGGTAATGGGCGGACTCTTCAAAAACAACAACTTCCTTCTTGTCTGCTTGAAGCAGATCATAATACGCTTTAGCCGCACTGGATGACGTCATGTAATCATATTTGCCCATGATAAAATAGACCGGCAGCTTTAGCCTTGTGACCTTTTCGGTCAAAGGGTGTTCCATCACTTCCGGTAACAGCACCTCCTGGGAAGTGTTCACCCCGTAGTAATAGCGGACGACATCGAGCAGGTTGTATTCGCTGCTAAGCATCAGTTTTGCAATATCGCCGTCGGGGCTGACCATCTGTCTTGCCGCCCTGCCATATTTGGCCACATACTGCCGCGGGGTAAAATTTATCGCCGCTGCGAATCCGGTCTGCCATTCCCTCCAGATGCGCGGCATCCTCCGTATTTCCGGCCTGACGGGCCTGGGAGATGGTATACTGGCATAACTCTCCCGGGCTGGAAATTTGGCTAAGGCTTTGGTCGGGGACGGTCCTGGTCTCAAATTAAAGAGCCTGTCCCTAAAGAGAAGCGGGGGAGCAGGCATGTGTAAGTTAAGTATTCTCGAAAATCAGGAGCAGGCTGGCTGTGACAGATCTGCTTGTAGTTTTTTCGCATCATTTTAAACAGTACTGCAGCGGAATGGAAATAAGGATTTTTGGACAGGATCAAACGTTGGCGTTTTCTTTCATATGGACAAATTAGTCTAGGGGTTTGTTTCATTGGCCTCTATCTTTGGTTCTGGGCCCCGTACAACCTGTCGGCGAGGCGGCATCAAAACAGCTTCGGGATCCAGAATCAAAGCAGCTATTTGGAGATCGAAGAACTGCAGGGGTATTTTCACAACGACAAGATATAAAATGCAAACTATCTCGGCACCGACCAATACGTACGAGGTTGACACAAACCAAGAAAAATACATCGTCCGTGCGCACTATCCTCCAAGCCCTTTCCCCTGTCTCAGGGCAAGGCAGCCCATGCCAAATACAGACACAGCGCGGCCAAAGCAAAGAGCAGCAGCGAGACTTTGCGGGTTCTCCGCATGCTCACTCCAAATGCGCCAAATAAAACTGCTGCGGCGAGCTTCGATATACTTCCCGAATATCCGCCAAGCGTAAAAAAGGAGCTGCTGAGCACGATTGAGACCAGCAAAGAACCCACAACCAGAATTTGAAACCCCAGGGGTTCACTCCTAAAAAGTCTGTAAAATGATTGAATTCTCCGCAAGCCTTTTGCCCTCCCTACAATGCATTCGATATTTAAAATTTTATGTATTACATTCATATTAAAGCATTAGGTCTTCCATTGATAGTAGAGAGACTTGTTTTTCCGATTTCATTATAATCTCGCGGTTTCCTCCATCGAGCTTACTGTTCCCCAAGTCTGCTGCTTAGGTTACGCAATGAAATTTCCAGTTTCATTTTATACATAAGTTTTTTACAGTAATGAAAATATTCAGTAACTTTTAGAGGAGCAAAATTCATTATTATTTTATAAAGGAGGAATAATGATGAATTTTACACTTACAATGGTCTTGATCGCAGTTCTTCTATCGGGGTGTCCCAGTATAGACAAACTAACTGCTGAAGGCAAAGAAGGAAAAGAGGTGGCTACGGCTATACCCCAAGCGGAAAAGACTGAACAAGTGCAAAATGTGAGCTATATTCAATCCTTTGTAGATAACTCCAATGGTTGGAGAGTGCAAATTAGAGGACAGGGGATGTTCAAAGCAGAAAACACGCTGAACAAAACCACTGATGGGGGATTGACCTGGCAAAAAGTTAGCGATTCACGATCTGGAAATTTGCCTAACGAGCCTATTACAGGGATGATTTTCACTTCTTTAGATAGAGGATGGATTACTGTAACCAGCCCCCGGGAGGGAAAGATAGGATTATACCGTACAGACAACGGAGGGAAACGTTGGACAGACATGAAATTAAGAGGAAAAGATAATTTGGCCTATACTGTCGAACTGCCAGTGTTCTTTTCTACGACCTCTTACGGACTAATAAGAGTAAAAGATAATAAGACAGCCGAAGATTCCACCTTATTTTTTATTACTAAGGATAATGGCGACAGCTGGAAATCCATAACAAGTGATGATATGGGCTTATGGAATGAGATGGAGTGGAAGATTAGCAGGGGACAAAGCCGCACAACATGGGAAATCAAAATTGATAATAAATCTTGGAAGTATAACGGGACCCAATGGACAAAGAAATCCTAATACCTCTTCCGCAAAATAATAAAGCGGCAATAAGACTGCTGCCAGCATACCCAGCATACAATAAAAATTTGATACATGTTTGATATTAAAGGACCTGGACCCATTAAGGATAAGTTAAGTTTACAAGCATTTCTCAGGTCCTCCTGTTTCGTTCTTTAGTTAAAAAAAGTCTTTTTTATATCGAACTGCTAGATAGATTGCTGAAGCAAGGAATGCAAGAGAATATTTAAATAAGAAGAAAATCTGCCACATATATTCTTTCGGGAAAATCACATCGCATAAAATTACTACACATAACGCTATAAGGGCACTATTTAAAGATATTTGCTTTGTTCTTTCATCAGCTTCACCCATTTTTTTGTGTAGCACGTATGTTAGAATAGCTCCGACAAAAACCAATACAAAACCGCTACCAATAAGAATATTCCAATTTCCTTGTGATTGTTCAGCCCAAGACTTTAACGGGTCAAAAATCGCGTTAGAGATATCAGAAAAATTAATCATTATGATCACTTCCCTTCTCATAGGTAAAAATATCGTTTACATCAACATTAAAAAATTCGGCAATTCGAAAGGCTAACAGCAGTGTCGGAACATAATTTCCTTTTTCCATGACGAAGATGGTTTGTTTGGAAACCCCGACTTTCTCTGCTAATTCTTGCTGAGACATTCTGGCAAGTACGCGATATTCATAGACCTTATTTGATATGGAATCACCAAAATCTTTCTTCATGACCATCACCTCATGAATCAAATTATAAATCATTTTTTACGAAAGTAAAGTAAACTTATATAAAATAATTAAATAATTTTATTTTTGATTATATTGCTTTGATTCAACAAGTGCCAGAATACAGAAAGAACCTGACGAAATTCATGATTCCGTCAGGTTCACATATCGATCTGGTGTAATTTATGGTTTTTGGTGGTGCATTTTATGATATTAAGTGGTGAAAAAAAACGGTCAGAGTGGTGCAGTCAAGTGATAATATTCACAGATCAGATAATTGATCCGGCTAGTTTATATTTGGTCTCATTTGCAGCTGTTTTCGTCCTTTAGTCCGATCGCCGTCCCCTATCTCTGCCTCTCCATCGGGAAAGTCCTGACAGCAGAACCGGCAATCATGTTCATTCCTTGCTGCAATCTGCGCACACTTAAATGCGTACGTTTAAAACGGCTCACATGCTTGTCCGCTTCCGCGCTTCCGTCCTACTCGCCAATCACCTGAATGTAAACCTTGCGGCTTTTCGGCCCGTCGAACTCCGCCAGATAAACATCCTGTGCATCGCCGGAGATCATCTTCCCGTCCTGCACAACGAACAGGCAGCTGTTGCCGGAAATCATCGATTTGAGATGCGAAGGCGAGTTGCTGCCCGTTGCCCCGTACGAAGGGAGAAAGTGGGCGTGCGCGTAAGGAAAGTCCTTCGGCGCAAGCCGTTCGAGCAGCTCCTCGATATCCGTCTCCACGCATTCCAGTCCTTCGTTAACCATAATGCCTGTCGTCGTATGGGCGGAGATAACGGCCGCAAGCCCATTTTGCACACCGCATTCCTCGATAAAGGTACGGATCTCCTCCGTAATCTTGATCATTTGAAACTCTGCTTCCGACCGGAGCACCAGCGTTTTTAATTTAACCATGGCCGTTCGTTCCCCCTTTCCCCAAGAAAGACCTGCGCATTGCCGCCCAAAATCTTATCCAGCGTCTTCGGTCTAAATTCCATTGCCTTCAGTGCCGGCAGCAGCCGTTTCGCCTTGAAGCGGGGAGTGTTTGTGCCGAACATGACCTTATCGTTTAAGTTCCGTTCAATCCAGAGCGGACCCATGTTCGTCTTGAACACCTGCTTGTAAAAATCAAGCGCGTTATCCATATGGAGCAGCGACGTATCGGTGAATACATTGGGATACTTCAGCAGCAGCATGACCGTGTCATGCACCCAAGGCCAGCCGAAGTGGGCGAGACACATGCGCAGGTCCGGATAGGCGATCGCGACTTCCTCGAAGTTCAGCGGGTGCGAATATTTGGCCGGCGCATCCGGCTCCCAGCTCATGCCGGCATGGAACAGAATCGGTTTGTTGTATTGGAGGCATAGCTCATAAATCGGCTTCATGCTGTCATCTTGAGGATAAAATTTCTGTTTGGAGGGATTCAGCTTCAGTCCCTTCAGGTCCAGCACACGGAAGGCATAATCCAGCACCTCGACCGCATCGCTGCGGTGCGGATCAACGCTGGCGAATCCGATGAACCTCTCCGGC
>NZ_JBHOFD010000051.1:0-38061 GCF_046543445.1 Paenibacillus nanchangensis | reverse complement strand
AAAAAAGAAGACGAACCGTCCCGGTTCGTCTTCCTTCATACATAATCCGTGTTCGAAGCCGTCTCAGCCGGCCGAACGCTTAGTTATCGTAAGATTCGTCTTCACGGCGTTCCGGCCGGCGGTTCTCAGCCGGGCGCGAAGGCTTGCGTTCGCCGCTAGGACGGGATCCGCCGTCACGGTTGCCCTTGTAGCCGCCGCCGTAGCTGCCACCGCCATAACCGCCGCGGTTGCCGCCGTCACGGTTGTCACGGTTGCCGCCGTCGCGGTTGCCGCGGTATCCGCCGCCGCCCGAACCGCTGCCGTAACCGCCGCGGTTGCCGTAGCCGCCGCTTGGCTTACGTCCGCTGCGCAGATCGTGTTTGCCGCCGCGGCGCTTCACGCGGATCGGCTCTTCCGGCGTCAACTCGACATCGGAATCCTTCTTCTCGCCGGTCAGCAGCTTCATCGCCGCGGACAGCAGCTGGACGGAATCATACTGCTCCAGCAGTTGAATCGCGATGCCTTTGTACTCGTTCAGCTCGCCGTTCTCAACCATGTCGAGCAGGCGCTCAGCCGTCACGCGTTGTTTGCCCTCAATGGCTTCCGCCATTGTCGGCAGCGGCTTGCGGGTAATCTTGTGACGGGTTACACGTTCGATCAGACGCAGGTGATCGATCTCACGCGGCGTAACGAAGGACCATGCGGTTCCTTCCTTGCCGGCGCGTCCTGTCCGGCCGATCCGGTGTACATAACTCTCCGGGTCCTGCGGAAGGTCGAAGTTGATAACGTGCGATACGCCCGATACGTCCAGACCGCGGGCTGCAACGTCCGTAGCTACCAGCACGTCGATGCTGCCGTCACGGAATTTGCGCATTACGGCGTCGCGCTGGTTCTGCGACAGGTCGCCGTGCAGGCCGTCAGCGGAGTAGCCGCGTTTTTGCAGCGCTTCGGAAAGCTCGTCTACCCGGCGTTTGGTCCGGCCGAAGACGATCGCAAGCTCCGGCGATTCCATATCAATCAGGCGGCTGAGCGCTTCGAATTTCTGGCGCTCCGGAACTTCGATATACGCCTGATCAATCAGCGGTGCGCTGACCTGCTTCGGAATAACGGAAACGTGCTGCGGATCTTTCAGGAACTGACGGGCAAGACGCTGAATGTTCGGGGGCATCGTAGCTGAGAACAGCATCGTCTGACGCTCTTCGGGGACCAGCTTCAGGATGGACTGAATGTCCTCCATAAAGCCCATGTCCAGCATTTCGTCCGCTTCATCAAGCACAACCGTTTTTACGTCGTCAAGGCGGATCGTTTTGCGGTTGATGTGATCAAGCAGACGTCCCGGCGTACCGATGATGATCTGCGGTTTCTTCTTCAGGCCGCGGATTTGGCGCCCGATATCCTGTCCGCCATAAATCGGCAGCGAACGAAGTCCTTTGAAACGGCTCAGTTTGCCGATTTCTTCCGCCACCTGAATGGCCAGCTCACGGGTCGGCGTCATAATGAGGGCGACAATTTTTTCTTCCTCACGGGAAATTTTGGAGATGAGCGGAATCCCGAATGCCGCCGTTTTGCCCGTACCGGTCTGAGCCTGTCCGATCATGTCGCTCCCTGTCAGCGCGATCGGAATCGACTGTTCCTGGATCGGGGTCGATTCTTCGAAACCTAGTTCTGTGATTGCCTGTAGCACCTTGGGCTCTAGGCCGAATTCTGCGAATGTTTTCAAATTATCATGCTCCTTCTATAAAGTGGACATTCCACATGCTTGTCTGTATTCTTAAGTAGCGGCAAACATTTATAGACTGCCCAATCTGCCGGAATCTCTGCACGGTTTCGTTTAAAGGGCGTATAACCGCCCATTCATCAGGTATTCTATAACTACCTGAACAATTGTAAAATCACTGTCGAAACAATGCAAAAACATCATTGTAACGCTCTACTCAAGAATATCCTATACATTATATCACAAACACCTAGTGGAATACCAGTGTATTCCTTTCTTTCATTACTTACATCTGCGCATATGAGGTGACCCGAATTTTGTACAAAAAACTATGGAATTATGCGGTGATGGTATTAGGGGCCGCTTTTATCGCAGCCGGATTTAATCTGTTTCTTGTCCCGCACCGGCTGTTGAGCGGAGGGGTGTCGGGCCTCTCCATGCTTGTCAGCTACTTTACCCCGCTGAGCATCAGCTTGCTGTATCTGCTCTTTAACATTCCGCTGCTTGTCGCGGGCTGGTTTCAGCTCGGGCGCCGGTTTATTTTGCTCAGCATCGTGTCTGTCGGCGCTGCGACCTGGCTGCTTGAACTGATCCCCGAGCGGGCGATTGCTTCGGATATGCTGCTGGCCTCCGTCTTTGGCGGCGTGCTGGTCGGCATCGGCAGCGGGATTTCTTTTCGGGCCGGAGGCTCGTCGGGCGGCTTCGATATTATCGGCTCCATTATTTCGCGCTACAGGGATTTCCCGGTCGGCAACGTGCTGGTTGCGCTGAACGCGCTCGTGATCCTGGCTGCGGGTTACTTAAGCGGCAACTGGAACATTACCCTGGCCTCCATGGTTTCCCTTTATGTAAGCGGAAAGACAGTTGATCTGATCCACATCAGCCACATCAAGGTTACCGTGTTTATCGTCACAAACAAGACGGAGGATATGCTGCAGCGCCTGCTCAGCCTCCAGCGCGGCGTTACCAAAATTAAGACGGAAGGCGCCTACAGCCATGTGGAAAAAGATATGCTCATGACCGTAACGACCCGCTACGAGCTTGCGGAATTGAAGCGGATCATCAAGCAGAGCGATCCTTCCGCTTTCGTCAACATCGTGGAGACGGTCGGCGTGATGGGTGCGTTCCGCAAACGGTAGGCGATATGTTCAACTTTTCACCACTTTTGCATCCTCTTGTGCCATCGATTAAAAATTGTGGTATATTAATGAGGTAAGATCTTTGATAAGTTCATGAGGATTGTGCTTTACCCCTCTTTTTTCCAAAAGGCACTGGTCGTTTTTCAGAAGAATTCGGAAACGCACGCGTTTCAGGACATTCCGAAAAAGGAAAGGGTGATGTTTGTGGAAATGGAAACGGTAAAACTGTCAGCAATCGTCATGAAATGGCATCCGGAAATGATGCCGTTCCTGAAACAGGATGAACTGGACTCGACGATTGTATTGCGGGACGGACTCGGCATCCTCGAATCCGCGGATGCGATGGATATCATCCAGTACAGCATCTGCGAACATCAAGATCCGGCTTTTCTTCAATAAGGCATTATAAGGGAATACCCGTTGTTCACATGTACCGCCCGTCTACGGCTTATACCGTGGCGGGCGGTATTTAACTTTTGGGCTAAATTGGGCAAATCCGTTTAGAACGGGCCGTTCCCGTTTATTAACAAAAAGGAGTCTGCCGCAATTTGTCGCACCCTATGCGGGGATTGTTACAATCCTGTATTTTTTGTCGGCGGGGCATCCATTATAATTTAACGTAACGTACATAAGGGAGAGGTTAGTAAAATGAAAATCACCATGGCTATACTCATGTTGGCCCTGGGAAGCGTCGGCGTGCAGCAAGGACACGGCGACGCCGAAATGGCTTTGGCACTGCAATCCGCCATGAATCCCACCAAGCAGATCGTACAAAAAGCGGAAAATCCAAATGCATCCCCATCGCCGGGTGGCGTGCTTCCCGGGGGAGCAGGCACTCCGTCACCGGGTGCAAGTGCATTGCCTTCGCCTGCAGCATCGCCCGCTCCATCCCAAGAGGCGCCGCTGCACACCGACCCTCAGCCTGACGCGCCGAAGGTTAAAGGAATTTACGTGACCGCCTACAGCGCAGGCGGCGAGCGGATGACCAAGCTGCTGGACCTGGTTGATAAAACCGAGCTGAACTCCATGGTCATCGACATCAAAGACGATGCCGGCTATATCACCTATAAGACCGATAATCCGGAGCTCCAGAAGCTCGGACAGCCGCAGCCGTTCATCAAGGATATCAACCAGCTGATGGCGCGGCTCAAGAAACACGATGTGTATCCGATCGCACGGATCGTGGTATTCAAAGATACCGTGCTGGCGAAAAAGAACCCTGAGATGTCCTTCGTGAATCCCGACGGCACCGTATGGAAAAACAAGGGCGGCGACAGCTTCGTTAACCCTTACAACGAGGACGTCTGGAAATATAACGTCGATCTTGCCAAAGAAGCAATCAAACTCGGCTTTAAGGAAATCCAGTTCGACTATGTCCGGTTCCCGGAAGGTTTTGAGAAACGCGCCGACAAGCTGAAGTACACGAAAAACGCAAAATCGCGCGTCGAAATTGTCGCTGACTTCGTCCAATATGCCAAGTCGGAGCTGACGCCGCTTGGCGCCCGCGTTTCTGTCGATATTTTCGGCTATGCCGCGTCGGTTCCCGCAGCGGAAGGCATCGGCCAGGACTTCGTCAAGATCTCCAAAAACGTCGATGTCATCAGTCCGATGGTCTATCCGAGCCATTACACCACCGGCTGGTTTAACGTCAAGGATCCCGACAAGGACCCTTACGCGACAATCAAAGGCTCCATGGTGGACACGCACAAGAAGCTGGACCCGCTGGGCTCCTACAAGCCGATCATCCGGCCGTGGATTCAAGACTTTACAGCCAGCTGGCTGGGAAGCGGACATTACATCAAATACGGCAAAAAAGAAGTGGAAGACCAAATCCGGGCGATGAACGACACCGGGGTCGACGAATACCTGCTGTGGAATGCGAGCAACCGGTACAGCGAAGGCGTTAATTACAAGTAATGTCATTATTCAGGTTTGCTGCTATAATATTTCCTAAGGTTATCCTCCAATCCGGCCCCGCCGGGTTGACGAACCTGGCTGAAGCAGGGCGGCGCGCCCGGCTTAGGCCGGGTTTTTTTAACGGCTGTCCATCCTTACAGCTGTATCCCTATTCTTAAGACAACGGAGTACTGATTATTTATGAAACAGACTGCAACCCTTAGGCAAAAATCGGGTCAATTCCTGTCCATCTTGTTCCCGATTCTGGTCAGCCAGATCGCTTTATCCACCATTACTTTTTTTGATACCAATATGTCCGGACTGCACGGAACCCGGGACCTCGCCGGCGTTGCGATTGGCACCAGCCTGTGGATTCCGGTTCAGACCGGGCTGAACGGTATTTTGATGGGCATCACTCCCATCGTGTCCCACCTGCTCGGGAGCCGCCGGGAACGGGACGTCGCCGGCCAGGTCATGCAGGGCATCTGGCTGTCTTTAATCGTGTCAGCGGCCGTTCTCGCCGGAGGCTCACTGCTGCTGGGCCCCATTCTGGACTATATGTCGCTGGAACCGGAAGTTCGTGAGATTGCCCACCATTTCCTCCAGGCGATTTCCTTCGGCATCCTTCCGCTGTTCGGTTATACGGTACTGCGCAGCTGTATTGACGCTCTGGGGCAGACCCGGGTGTCCATGCTCATTACCTTAATTGCCCTGCCGGTGAATGTCGGGCTGAATTATCTCCTGATCTTCGGCAACTTTGGCATGCCCGAGCTTGGCGGTGTCGGCGCCGGCGTCGCCTCCGCGATTACGTATTGGGTGATTTTTGCCGTGGCGCTGCTGTTTGTTTTCCGCGCGGAACCCTTCCGGAGCCTGAAGCTGTTCCGCAAGTTTTATGCGCTCTCTTTTTCCAGCCTGAAGGAGCTGCTGCGGCTGGGTGTGCCAATCGGATTCTCGATTTTCTTCGAAACCGCGGTTTTTTCCGCCGTTACACTGCTGATGAGCCGGTTCGACACCGTAACGATCGCCGCTCACCAGGCGGCCATGAACTTTGCCTCCACCCTGTATATGATCCCGCTCAGCATCTGCATGAGCTTAACGATCCTGGTCGGTTATGAGACCGGCTCGGGACGGCTAAAGGACGCGCGCCAATACAGCATCCTGGGGATCGGCTCCGCCGCGGCCATGTCGCTTGTAACCGCGCTGGTCCTGCTGTTTGCCGGCAGCCATGTGGCCGGTCTGTATTCGGAGGAGCCGGAGGTTATCGTGCTGATCCAGCATTTCCTGATTTACGCCATCTTTTTTCAAATATCCGACGCAATCGCCACACCGACCCAAGGTGTTCTTCGGGGATACAAGGACGTTAATCCGGCGTTTATCATCTGCTTTGTCGCCTACTGGGTAATTGGCCTGCCGACCGGATACCTCTTGGCAACTTATACCGGCTTCGGGGCTTACGGCTACTGGATCGGCTTAATTACGGGCTTGGCGATCGGGGCGGTTCTGCTGCTGCGCAGACTTGTGGTTGTTCAGAAGCGATTTGCCTTGTCGCATACCGCCGGAGCGAAATCCTGACCAGCATACACCGCATAAGCTGGCGCCGCGGGCTGGAAAGCAAGGCTAAATATCCAACAGTACGCCGGAATACAGCACAGATACACCTAAGGAGAGAACCGTATGCTGAAAGCCATCATTTTTGACATGGACGGAACATTGTTTCAGACGGACCTTATCCTGGAGCCTTCACTGGAGGATACCTTCACCTGGTTAAGATCCAGCAGCCAATGGAATGCGGAGACACCGATTCAGAAATTTCGTGAGATTATGGGAGTTCCTCTGCCCAAAGCATGGGAGATTTTGCTGCCAGGCCATCCGCTGGAATCGAGGCAGGCAGCGGACGCTTATTTTCAAACCGCTTTGGTGAATAACATCCATGCCGGACGAGGTGCGTTATATCCTCATGCAGCGGAGACGCTCCGCTATTTGAGCGAGCACAACATCGCTGTCTATATCGCCAGCAACGGCCTTAAGGCGTATTTGCAAGCCATCGTTGAGACGTACCGGCTGGACCGCTGGGTAACGGAGACGTTCAGTATTGAACAAATCGAGTCGTTGAACAAAGCGGATTTAGTAAAAGTTGTTTTGAAAAAATACGGAGTTGAAGCAGGCAGCGCCGCGGTGGTCGGCGACCGGCTGTCCGATTTTGAAGCGGCAAAAGCAAACGGCCTGCTTGCCGTCGGCTGCACATTTAATTTTGCCCGGGATGACGAGCTGGCGCATGCCGATATAGTAATTGAGGACTTGGCGGAGCTGCAGCGCCTGGCTGGACCCTTGGCGGTACAAGCGGATTAGGACGCCTTCTAGGAGGTTTTATCTTACAGCTTATTTGTGTATAGGAGTAGCAAAAACAAACAGCGGAAGCACGGACCATAACTGGCCGCGGGCTTCCGCTGTTTTATTGCTGTGGTTACCGCTTGGAGCCGGATTATTGCGACAGGCGCGATGCCAGCTCGTACAGTTCCATGTTGAATTGTTTTTTTGTATTGACGACGGTGTCGATATCCGTCAGGACCAGGTCGCCTTTGATAATGCCGCAAGCTTTACCGGATTCGCCTTCCAGCAGACTGCGAACGGCGAAGTCCCCGAGGCGGCTGGCCAGGTTGCGGTCCGCCGGCGTCGGTGTGCCGCCGCGCTGGATGTGTCCAAGCACCGTAACGCGCGGGTCGATCGAAGCGTGGCGCTCTTTCAGCGCCTGCGCCACATCTTCCCCTTTGCCTACGCCTTCAGCCACGATGACGATACTGTGGCGTTTGCCTTTGGCAAAGTTGTCGCGCATCCGGTCGGCCACTTCGTTCAGATCATGCGGCACTTCCGGTACAAGAATCGTCTCGGCGCCAGACGCCAGTCCGGCGTACAGCGCGATATCGCCGCAGTGACGGCCCATAACCTCAACGATCGAGGAACGTTCATGGGAAGACATCGTATCGCGCAGCTTATTTACCGCGTCAACTACTACGCTTACCGCCGTGTCGAAACCAATCGTGTAATCGGTAAAAGAAATGTCGTTGTCGATGGTGCCCGGCAGACCCATTGTTTTGATGCCGAGTTTGCTCAGCTTGTTGGCCCCTTGGTACGAGCCGTCGCCGCCGATAACCACCAGGCCGTCGATGCCCATCTCGTTCAGGATGTCCGCGGCCTTCTGCTGACCTTCAGGCTTCACGAATTCCAGACAACGCGCCGACTGCAGAATGGTGCCTCCGCGCTGAATAATGTCACCGACACTGCGCAAATCCATCGGAAAAATATCACGGTTTAAAAGGCCTTGATACCCGCGTTGAATCCCGTACACTTCAATGCCATAATACAGGGCGCTGCGGACAACGGCCCGGACGGCAGCGTTCATTCCTTGGGAATCTCCTCCGCTGGTCAGTACTGCGATTTTTTTAACTGTAGACATAGTGGTCCTCCTTCAAATAGGCGGAAGCGTCCGGACAGAACGTTCTCCCGCAAGGCTTGTTGATTGGGTACATTCACGTATGGCAGCAATGCAAACGATTGTTCCGCAGGTTGGGTCCCGATTAGTACATATATTTACGGATCCACCTGCTGTTGGCGAAAAAGAACAACCGGGTCAGCGGACTCCCGCGCATCAAGCGCTTGGATACCGAACGGACCTCCTGCTGCTCGCTGACTTTGGGATCGGATAAATACAATGCCAGCAAGCCTTCAATCACCATACGATGAAGCGACGTCTCCGGAAGCTTGCCTACATCCCGGCGGGCCCACTCCACAATCGATGCGATCCGTTCCAGCGTTTCTTCCGTACTCGCATAGTAGTTGCAGAAATTGAGATCGCCTCCCGCCCGGTCTTCGTCCTGGTCAATTAAATAATCCAGCATAATATGCAGGCAGCACACATGCGGAAAATACGCCGAACGGACCAAACGCGCCCCGTCTTGATCAAGGCCGGAGTCACAGGCGGACAGGAACAGCATAAATACGCCGAGGGTCGAGCCGGTGGCCGCAGCAAACTCATTCCACATCAAGTGGGGCGCCGCGTCTCCGTGCCGCTCCCACCAGGCAAGCAGCGCTTCTTCGCGCAGCTCGGGTTTGATATGCTTATAGACCTGGAGATCGGTATAGAGTCCGGCCAAATACCGGATTTCTTCCGCAGCGGCAGCGTAACCAGGCAGCCTGTCCGTCATCTCCTGACAGGTGCGTACGAGCCGGTGCAGATAGCCCCCGTCATTCTGTTCACTGCGGAGCGCATAATAATTCACCGGCTCCGCCCCCGGCGTCACGGCATCCAGCATGGACTGATGCAGCAGCCTGAAATCATCGGGATCAAGCGAGGTGCTGCGATCGCACAAATTGTCCAAATAATCACTGATGGTCTGGTAAGCGACGATCAGCGGAATCAGGATATGCCGCATCGACAAATTTCCGGCCGCGTAAATCCCCCCGCCCTCACAGTGAAACTGTTTGGTCTCAATGCTGGCGAGCGCCTGTCTGCGCAGCTCCGGATCGGGAATCCGTCCGGCATCCTCGCGCCAAGCCGCCAGGCATTGTCTGACTTCAGGCAGCACATATTTGTACACCCGGTTCATCAGCCCGATCGGGCCTTTGGGGCTCTGTTTACGGCCTTGCATCATTTCATTCAATGACTGTGCCTCCACATTGTTGTCTCCTAATCCAAATCATCACTATTATAATATGATCGGTCTTTTTGCACAAACAACAAAATCACTCATCATTTTTATGGAAGTTTCAGAAATTATTGCGCTTCACTCCCCCATTTACCTCCAGCCTGTGCTATACTACTGGTATTTCGTTCAGAGGAGTGCAATCCATGATTTCAGACCAGCCGTCCCCCGCAGGACGGTTAGCGGCGGCGTACACCCGCCTAATTCCCCCTGTCTCCGTCCGATTTTGTCTTCAGGCAAAGGCGGTGCGCCTATGAACGCGCCGCGTACCGGGTTCGGCGAGCAAAATTGGCTCCGCACGTTTTTATTTACCCTCTTTGGAACCAGTGTACTCGTTGTTTCTTACTTTCCGCTCTTTTACAGCCATCTCGGATTTTCAAGCTCACAGGTCGGCTACTTGTATTCCATTGGACCGCTGATTTCCATCTTGTCCAACCTGTTTTGGAGCATGATCAGCGACCGGCTGCAGACCATCAAAAAGATTATGATCATTTTGCTTGCGGGGCAGCTCGTTACGGCCATCCTGCTTGCGCAGGCTCAGGATTTCGGAACCGTAATGCTCATCCTGTCATGCTTTTATTTCTTCTATTATCCCGTTTTTCCGCTCGGTGATACGATGGCTATTCAAACCGCTCAGCGGTACGGCCGCAACTTCACTTCCATCCGGGTATTCGGCTCCCTCGGTTACGCCTTCTTCGCTTTGACTGTAGGCTATATATTGAAAGCAGCGGGAGCTTCCTGGAGCATGGCGGTCTGTATGGTGATCGTGACCATCGCGTTGTTTGTTGCATTTATGCTGCGCGAGCCGGCAGGTTCCGGCCAGCCGGACAATTTGGATGCAGTATCGCCGGACGCAGCGTCTGCTGACGCAGCCACTCTTGAATCTGCGCTTCCGGGTACGAAAAAAAGCGGACTGCGCGACATTTTCCTCCAAAGGGAGATCCTGACGTTTTTCGGCTGCGTATTTCTGCTTGCGCTTGGGCACCGGATGAACGAAGCGTTCCTGACTGTCTCCATGCATGAGCTTGGCGCCGGCGAGGAGCTGATCGGCTGGGCGCTGCTCGCCTCCGCACTGAGCGAGATTCCCGTCTTCTTCCTGCTCAGCAAATACGGCGACCGCTACAAGGAGCTGCCTCTGCTGGCTATTGCAAGTCTGATGTATGCAATCCGGTTTCTGCTGATGTCACTGGCCGGATCGGCGCTGGCCATGATTTTTATCCAGGGCATGCACAGCATTTCCTTCGGCATCTTTTATGTCACGGCCGTCCGCTATTTAACGCGGATGATTCCGGACCGCCTGCGGGCAACGGGTCTTGCGGTATTCACCGTCGTCTGGTCCAGCGTATCGGGACTGCTGAGCGGCGCATTCGGCGGCATCCTGTTCCAGCATTCCGGACGGTTTCTGTTTTATATCGTGGCGATGCTCTTCTGCTGTTTTGCCTGCGCGGGTTTTCTTGGCAAGCATTTGTTCGGCTCCCCGGGACCTGCCCCGGTCCGCCGCAAAAACGGCTTGAAGCCTGCGGCCAGCATCCCCTCCCGTCCGCCGCAGCCAGAGCAGCCGGAACCGGAGACGATTTAATAGGCTTCAAGCAGGGCCGTTCCTTCGGGAGCGGCCTTTTTATATGTACAGGAACACAAAAAAACACAGTTCCCAATAAAGAGAACTGTGATTTCCGGTTATGCTTTCACTTTGACTGCAAGGTAACAAGCAAATCAAATCTATATAACAGCAGGGAAGAACCCGGCCGTTTCTTACAGTTTAATTACGTTTGCTGCTTGCGGTCCGCGGTTGCCTTCAGTGATTTCGAACTCAACCTCTTGGCCTTCGTCCAAAGTCTTGAAGCCGTCGCCTTGGATTGCGGAGAAGTGTACGAATACGTCTTCGCCACCCTCAACTTGGATGAAACCGTAACCTTTTTCTGCGTTAAACCATTTAACTGTACCTTTCAAATGAACAACCTCCTAAAAATAGCGCCATATATGGCGTATGAATCGATTATACTGCACTTCAGCTTCCAATGCAATCCATGTTTTTGAGCGGGGCGGAAATATTTGCTTTTCCCGCCGCCCGTGCGTTATCATTGACCCAAAAGCCAATATCATCCTTTATAAGGCTCCTTCCGATGGTTTACTCACCCGGAAGCGGTCTTGAAGCGGCAACTAATCCAATATTTCAAGGGCGGGAACGTTATGATCAAAAAACATGAAATATACAAGCACGACAAGTGGAACATGATGACCGTCGAAGTGCAGGGCAGATACATCATCCTGCGGGAGATTTCCGACCAGTGGGGCGAAGAAACGCACACCTTCTTGAGCCGTCCGGCGATGATGCAGTGGGTGGCGAACCGCTTCTCCAAAGACTCGTTCAAAGATAACGAAGAGGAGTACGAGCGCATCATGGCGGCGTTCAAGCAGGTATAACGGATGCTGAACGATAGCCTTACCGTCTACATTATTGTTGTACTATGTCTCGGCGCCGTGCTGATCATGAGCCGGGAGAAGGTGCCGCCCAAGCTGAAGCGGGGAATGGCCCTGCTCGCCGTTGTTCTGATTCTGCTCGCTTTTATTATGGTCGTGTATACGCTGCTGTCCCAGTAGCGCTTGACGCGCTGATCCGGCAGCAGGCTGCGGCGTCCGGGTGAACAGCCGCTTTGCGGTTGTCCTGTAAGCAGGATTTACATTTTTACTACAGCAGTTCCATACGGTTTATAGTTAGCGGAAGCAAAGGGAATACTGGGGAGGTTACCTGCCGGATGCCATATTAAGGAGGAAACCCCCATGGTCCCCTTTCGTTCTGTGCTTCCCCTGCTGCTGTCGCTTGCTCTGCTGCCCGGCAGCGTGTCCGCTGCGGCTCCGCAGCCGGCGGCCGCCGAGCCGCCTTCATTCCATTTATCGAGGAGGATTCCGATGAAACAATTACCTAAGAGAAACGAAGTTCCCGCGGAGAACCGCTGGAAACTGGAAGATATGTTTGCCTCGCAGGGCGAATGGGATGCCACTTATGAGGAAGCCAAGAAGCTGATCGCTAAGTTCCCTGAATTCCAGGGCAAGCTGGATGAGGCTTCTTCGGTAAAAGCCTGCTTTGAGCTGGAAGACGAACTGTCGCTTCAGATCGAACGCCTGTATGTGTATGCCCATATGCGTCAGGATGAGGACACTGCAGATCCGGTGTATCAGGCTCTCACTCAGAAAGCGAAAAAGCTCAGCGTGGACGCCGGCGAAGCGATGTCTTTTGTTACGCCAGAGATTTTGTCACTGCCGGTAGAGAAGCTGGATGAGTTCATCGCCGCGCCGGAGCTTGCCGGATACCGGTTTACGTTAACCGAAATGAAGCGCGAGAAAGCCCATGTCCTCTCCAAAACAGAGGAAGCGCTGCTCGCCCAGGTCGGCAATTTATCGCAGGCGCCGCAAAATATTTTTGGCATGCTGAATAACGCCGACTTGAAATTCCCGAAGATCAAAGACGAAAACGGCAATGAAGTTGAACTGACGCACGGCAGCTACATTCAATTCCTGGAGAGCCCGAACCGGGAAGTCCGCCAGAGCGCGTTCAAAGCGGTTTACGATACGTATGGACGGATGAAAAACACAATCGCCGCGGCGCTGAGCGCCAATGTGAATAAAAACGTATTTTATTCCCGGGTCCGCAAGTATCCGTCGGTGCTCGAAATGTCGCTGTACGGGGACAACATCCCCAAAGAGGTTTACACCAACCTGATCGACACGATCCATGAAAGCCTGCCGCTGATGCACCGCTACATGAAGCTGCGCCGGGAGCTGATGGGTGTCGACGAGCTGCATATGTACGATTTGTTCGCACCGCTTGTGGACGAATACAAACTTGACATTACTTTTGAAGAAGCCAAAAAAATCACCAAAGAAGGCCTCAAGCCGCTTGGCGAGGATTACCTGACCGCGCTGCAGGAAGGTTATGACAACGGCTGGATCGACGTATACGAGAACGAGAACAAACGAACCGGCGCTTACAGCTGGGGAGCCTACGGCACCCATCCGTACGTGCTGCTGAACCATAACGACAACCTGAACAGCATGTTTACGCTGGCGCACGAGATGGGCCATGCGCTGCATTCGTATTATTCGGACAACAACCTGAAGTACCGGGATGCGCAGTACACGATTTTCCTCGCTGAGGTGGCCTCTACCACCAATGAAGCGCTGCTGATGGATTATCTTCTGAAGAAGTCGACGGATCCGAAGGAAAAAATGTACCTGCTCACCTACTATGCCGACCAATTCCGTACAACCGTGTTCCGGCAGACAATGTTTGCGGAGTTTGAGATGATCATTCACGACCGTGCGGAAAAAGGCGAATCACTTACGCCGCAGGACCTTTCGTCCATCTATTATGAGCTTAACAAGAAGTACTATGGCGACGACATGGTGGTCGATAAGGACATCGAAATGGAATGGGCGCGTATCCCCCATTTCTATAACAGCTTTTATGTATACAAATATGCGACCGGCTTCTCCGCCGCAACCAGCTTCTCGAAGCAGATTCTGGAGGAAGGCCAGCCGGCCGTCGACCGCTACCTCGGTTTCCTGAAGAGCGGCGGCAGCGATTACTCCATCAACATCCTGAAGAAAGCCGGCGTGGATATGTCCTCGCCGCAGCCAATCCGGGAAGCGATGAGCGTATTCGAAAGCGTCATTGAGCAGATGGAACAGCTCACCCGGAAATAAACCCCGGTCAACCGGATACTGTATTTTACAAGCACAACCCCTTGCTCTGGATGGAGCAAGGGGTTGTTGGTATACGGGAGGGTTCCCGTGCGCTGCTCTTCCTTTTAGCGAAATAGGGACCGTATACAGATACTTACCGGATTTTACCGAAAATCCGTTTATGTAGAGGGGTATCCCTATATAGAAGCCTGCAATCCCCCGGCGGAACGTACATGCTGCAGCGGGTCTGTGCGTGAGCTTATGCGGCTTGTGTTAAAAGTAACCTCTCGATTTGCCCCGTCTTCTGGGCGCAAACATCACAATGGCTCCAACCACGATTAGGGCAACAGCCAATGCCGGCTGCCCGACGACCATGCGGTTGTACAGCGTTCCGAATGAAAATACGGCAAAAAACAGCAGGGACAAGACGGTCAGAATGTTGATCGGAATCAGCAGATATTTATTCCTGTTGCCGAACCAGTACATTTCAAACAGGCCGACGGCAGGCGCCAGAACGAATCCCGGCCACAGGAACTGCCAGCTATCAAACAACGTCGCCAATTGGCATACGATGCCGGCTGTAAACAGGATACCTCCGGGTACCAGCAGCCCGTACGCTCTTTGACTTGTCATGGAAAAATACAGCCAGTGGAAAAACAGCCCTAGCGGCAGAACGAACAGCGTAGGCCAGAAGGTGCCAAACAACATGCCCGTACTCACCGCTTCCTTCCGGAAAAATAACAGGCAGCAGCCGAGCAGCACCAGTGCGGGACCAAGCCAGGCCGTTTTTTTGCTTCTCACAATCAATCGCTCCTTTGTCACCAGATTTTATCTTGTCACAGCATACTATAAAAACGTCCTGCTTGACTTCGGTCTGCAGGGAAGGTGCGGACTGGACTTTAGTCCAGCCTGTACGGCGGAATCCGCCCAGTCGGTCTGGACGGGGTTCGTCCGGTCCTTCCTGGATGGGTTCATCCGATCCGTCCGGATGGGTTCGTCCGGTCCTTCCGGGTGGGTTTATCTGATCCGTTCGGACGGGGTTCCTCTGGTCTTTCCGGATGTTCATCCGGTCGTCCGGACAGTTCCATGCGATTCGTCCGGACAGGCTTCATCCGGTCCTTCCGGATGTGTTCATCCGGTCCGTCCGGACAGTTCCATGCGATTCGTCCGGACAGGCTTCATCCGGTCCTTCCGGATGTGTTCATCCGGTCGGTCCGGACAGTTCCATGCGATTCGTCCGGACAGGCTTCATCCCGACCACCCGGATGAGGTGCAACCGGTCCCTCTGGACGCTTCCGGCGGCTGCATATCATGTTCAGGAAAATCATGTTATGATAAACGCAGCAAACTGTTCACCTGACTTAATGGAGGCTGTGTTATGAGAATTCAATGGTCACTTATCCTGGGCTTGATCTTCGCCCTCCTGACGGCGCTGTTCGCTGTCATCAACGTCGCTCCAGCGCCTGTGAATTTCGGCTTCACCACCGTCGAAATTCCGCTGATCCTGATTATTTTGGGCTGCGCGGTGATCGGCGGCGTCATTGTCGGATCATACGGTATTTTCCGGCAGTACAAGCTGCAGAAAACGATCAAGCATCTTACCGCCGAGCTGGAACAAGCACGCAGCAACGGTGTTTTATCCGCCGAGACGGCGGAAGCAGGCAGCGTATACGATACGCCCGCTCTGCCTGAGGACCCAACCGACCCGAACAAGCTATAGACCGGCAACTACGAAACCAAGGGGGAAATCATCATGACGATTCAGACAAATGACAGCTATATTTTGCGTATCCTCAAAAAACTGCTCGATACGCCAAGCCCAAGCGGGTTTACGGCACAGGCGATCCAGCTTGTGGCCGAAGAAGCGGCTGCGCTTGGACTCACGCCGGCTCTTAACGAAAAAGGCGGCCTCCTTCTTTCCGTAGAAGGACTGGAGCCTTCACGGACCATCGGGCTCAGTGCCCACGTGGATACGCTGGGGGCCATGGTGCGCTCCATTAAGCCGGGCGGCACGCTGCGGCTGACGCCAGTCGGCGGCTATATGATGCAAAGTATCGAAAACGAATACTGCACCGTACATACCCGGAGCGGCAAATCCTACACAGGCACCATCCTGAGCACCCATCCTTCCGTGCATGTATTCAGCGATGCCCGTGACTTTAAACGCTCCGAAGAACATATGGAGGTCCGCCTGGACGAGCGGGTGGAGTCCAAAGACGATGTGCTCGCGCTTGGCATCTCCGTAGGCGACTTCATTTCGTTTGACGCCCGGGCGGTTATTACACCAAGCGGCTATATTAAATCCCGCCACTTGGACGATAAAGCCAGCGTGGCCGCAATTCTTGGCCTGCTCGAAAGCATGAAGCGCGAGGGCTGGAAGCCGCTGCACAACCTGTCGATTCTGATCTCCAACTATGAGGAGGTTGGTCACGGGGCTTCCTCCATCCCGGGGGAAATCAACGAAATGATCGCCGTAGACATGGGCGCAATGGGCGACGACCTCAGCTGCAAGGAAACGGACGTATCCATCTGCGCCAAGGATTCCTCCGGTCCTTACAGTTATGAGATGACGGGCCGTTTGATTGGACTGGCCGGGCAGCTCGGCATCCCGTTTGCCGTGGACGTATACCCGCATTACGGATCGGATGCATCCGCCGCGCTCCGCGGCGGCAACAACATCCGGGCGGCGCTGATCGGTCCCGGCGTTCACGCTTCCCACGCCATGGAGCGTACGCACCAGGAAGCCGTAATTAACACCGCTAAGCTGCTCGCAGCTTATGTAAGGAACTACTAAAGATGCCTCGCTTTTTTTCACGAGGTTTTCCATCCGGCCGGTGGGGCCGTATGCCGCTGGCGGCGTCCCCGCCGGCTTTTTGGCGTGTCCGGCGCAGGCCTTTGACGGCGGGACTGCTGATCCTTGCCCTAGCTCTAGCGGGCGGCCTGGCTGTTCATTTAATCCGGATAAACGGAGAGCACAGCATGTCCGGTCTCCCCCACGTCTACGAATACTCCCGCTCCGCGCCGAATGCTGACATCGAGCTGCACCTCCTGTCCCTGCCGGCGGAGCAGATTGTTTTGCGGGCGGACCGGCTACCGCTGAAGGAGGTTCAGGCATACGGCATCAATGGCGGTTTTTTTTACGAATCATCACTGCTTTCGATTGCGATTATGAACGATACTCCGGTTAACGGGAACCGCGGCGCTTACGGCTCCGGCTGGTTCAACGCCAAATACCCGCGAGGCACGCTGGTGTACGATGCGGCGACGAAGCGCTTTTCTGTTCAAGTTGTCTCCTCCGGCGGAGAGCTGCGGGTAACCGACCGGAGCCGCTATTGGGCGCAAGGCGGCGTGAGCATGAACCTGCACGACGACCAGGGCTGGGCGCAAGCGGCGGCGGCCGAACACCTGCCGTTCGCTGAAGAACGCAGGCTGCGTTCGGGAATGGCGTATGACGCCGCTGGCAGCGTCTGGCTTATCGTGACGCCGGCGAAATGTACGGCGGCGGAGTTCCGCGCTGCGGTCCAGGCACAGTTGGCCGGGAAAGGCGCCGAAGGGATTTTTCTCGATGGGGACGGCTCTTCTCAGATGAACGCCGCGGAAATCACCCTTCCCGGCGACAGCCGCCCTGTCGTACAGATGGTGGCGGTGCGGCAGGATTAGCCAACCTGGGTGATGCCGACACCCCTGCCCCCTGCTTCGCTTGGACACTATTTCTGGTCTTATAAAGTGTCCGGCCAAAAGGCTGATTAGACTGAGGCTGATTTGCAGCTCGTGTCAGACCTGCAGTTGACAACGGTTTTGTTTAGAAACTATACTATTGAACATGAAACCACTACAATCTTCCCCTCCCCCGGGCAATAACGGTAATAACTCCAAGGAATACAATGTTGGCATCGACGGTTATGAAAGCAACAGCAATGACAGTGAAGGCTACCGCGATAATGACGGCTATGACGCCAAGGAGGGCAGCCGCAAACTGGGACGCCTGATTATGCAGCTCCGGCGGCTGGAACGGTCGCCCCGCAGCTTTGGGACCGCCGGCCCGCTTACGCCAAGTGAAATTCACACGATTGAGGCAATCGGAATCGGCAAAGCCCTGCCGATGAGCGAGCTTGCAGCCCGTCTTGGCGTAACCAAAGGCGCGGTGACTCAGCTTACAGCCCGGTTGACGGACAAACGTCTCGTGAAGCGGACACCGCATCCGGACGATGCCCGGGGAAGTCTGCTGGCACTTACTCCCTTAGGCATTGAAGCCTATGAAGCACACGACGAGGTTCGCCATGCATTTTACGCGGAGCTCCGTTCCACACTGACGGAAGAAGAAATTCGTGTATTTGAGTTGTGTCTCGACAAGCTGAATCATTTTCTTGAGGGATAATCCCTCCTCTTTTTTTGCTTAATTAGTATAGTTTCTAAACTATAATCCGGAAGGAAGTTGTTCTAAATGAAATCCCAAGGAATTGTTGTCATTGGAGGATACGGACATGTCGGGCAGCAGATATGCCGACGCCTGGCAGTGCGGTTTCCAGGACGCGTGTTTGCCGCAGGACGTTCAATGGAGTCGGCAAAACGGTTTTGTCAGAGCTCACAGCTGAATATCCAGCCGATGCGGATTGACGCCCAAACACCGCCTGAACCGGGGCTGGCCGAGCATGCGCAAATTGTCATCATGTGCCTTGATCATGCCCATCCCGATTTCGCCAAGTTCTGCCTGGAACACAGAATCCACTATATCGACATCTCGGCTGATCCGCAGATCCTGTCCCGGACCGAACGCTTGCATGAAACGGCCGTTACGGGCGGAGCAACGGCGGTTCTAAGTGTGGGGATGGCCCCCGGGCTGACGAACCTGCTGGCTGCTTATTGCGCCAGCAGGTTGGAAACGGTGGAACGTGTGGACATCGGAATCCTGCTCGGGCTCGGTGACAATCACGGACAGGCTGCGATTGACTGGACTTTATCCAATGTAAACGCCGAATATAACCTTTCAGTACGGGGACAATCTGTCCGGGTACGCAGTTTGGATGAAGGAAAAGACATGGATTTTGGCGGAACCTTGAGCACCCGAACGGCGTACCGGTTCAATTTTTCCGATCAGCACACCCTTGCCCGTACCCTGTCGCTCCCCGAGGTCACCACCCGGCTCTGCTTTGACTCCATCCCGCTGACCAGGCTGCTGGCGCTGTTAAAACGAACCGGCCTGCTGAAAGTTCTGGACCGGCCGGGACTACGCCGGCGGGCCGTGGAGCTGATGGGCAAAACCGCGTTTGGCACAGAGGTCTGTGCTCTGTCGGTTGAAGCCCAAGGCCGCAGTGGAGAAAAAAGTGTTCAGCTCGCCTGCCGGATGCGCGGCACCCATGAAGCTGCCGTTACCTCAGCGGCCGCGGCGGCAGTCGCCTCCTCCCTGCTGGAAGATGGCCACCCCGCGGGCGTATACCACATCGAGCAGCTGTTCCGGCTTGACCGGCTGCTCCCGGCGTTTGAGTCGCTTGCCGTATTTGAAGCGATGGAGAATGGGCGGCCTGTGCCTTTGGTTTGAGAACCCCGCCCGCAAAACACAAACAGAGGATAGAAAAACAGCCGCCCTAGTTATTCCGGGACAGCTGTTTTTTCAGTCGTTAGAGTTATATACCAACTTGTGCCAACAAGAAAGGTGCGTAACTCTCCGTTATAACAACATTCCCTGCCTGAACACAGTCTCGCTTTTCCAAACTTTGGAGGACTTTTGAAGCAGCTCAACCTTGTCCTCCCCTATGACTTTCTTGCCGGACTCAGAGGACTTTATCTGCTGATTATTCCGTGTTTTGGCCAAGAGACGGACTCAGATTCACTTATTTACGCGGAAATTCCATCGTATGGATGTTTTCGGCACGAATAACGGATCTGGAGTCCGCAAGGCAACCCAAAAGCCCAGGAATTTCAGAAATAACGTCCTCTGGGTCCGGAAAGACCTCGGTATCGCGTACTGCGGTAATCCTATGAGTTGCGCCAAGGCAACCGCCCAATGTAGGGTGTTAACTTCTTCGCACTGCAAATAAAATAGAACGCCGAGCGGTGCGTTCGCCGCGGGCGAAGCGGTGTGTTTCTATTTTTTCAAGACGATTACTTTATTGCGGTTACATCCGCGCCAGGACTGGAGCTTAGCTGATTTTCGCTCTGCAAAAGTTGAGTTAATATTTTGCTGCCGCAGCGCAGAATCTCTCCAATGCCTCCGCCAGCGTAGAGCGCGGACAAGCCAGATTGATCCGCAGATAACCTTCGCCTTCGGAACCAAACATCGAGCCTTCATTAAACGCCACTTTGGCTTCTTCATACATCAGCTTCTTCAGTCCCGCACCGTCCAGACCAAACGCCGTACAGTCCACCCACAGCAGATAAGTGGCGTCAGGCCGCATTGTCACCGCTTTGGGCAGATGTTCCTTCAGGTATCCGGTCGCATAGGCAACATTGCCGTCAAGATAAGCAAGCAGGCCATCCAGCCATTCTTCGCCTTCATTGTAAGCGGCCTTGACAGCGTCCGGCGCAAAAAAACTCGCCATGTGCAGACTAAGCGACTTCAGCTTCAGATCGAACTTGCGTTTGATCTGCGGATTGCTAGCCACAATAAAGGAGGACTGAATCCCCGGAATGTTGAACGTTTTGGTTGGCGCCAGGCAGGTCAACGTAATGTCCGCCAGCTCCAGCGACAGCGAAGCAAAAGGAATATGCGTATGGCCCGGCAGCGCCAAATCGCAGTGAATCTCGTCGGAAATCACGGTGACTCCGTAACGCAGGCACAGCTCCCCCAGCCGCAGCAGTTCATCCCGGTCCCAAATACGGCCGCCGGGATTATGCGGACTGCACAGCAGCAGCAGTTTGGCGCCGCCCTGCATCAGCTCTTCGAGATGTCCGTAATCCATCTCATACCGTCCGTCCCGCACGATAAGCGGATTTTTGGCCACTTCCCGCCCGTTCGATTTGATAACATCATAAAACGGATAATAAACCGGAGACTGCAAAATCACTTGGCTTCCCGGTTCACTAAACAGCTCCACCGCCAGGCTAAGTGAAGTTACAATGCCGGGCGAAGTCGTAATCCATTCGGATTCCAGGCTCCAGCCGTGACGGCGGCGGAACCAGCCGATAATCGACTCTATGTACGAATCATTGAGAATGCTGTATCCGTAGACGCCCACCGATGCGCGGCGCAGCAGCGCTTCCTTGACTGCAGGCGGACTCTCAAAATCCATATCGGCGACCCACAAGGGGAGAATGTCCTTGCTGCCAAACAGCTTCTCCGACTGATCCCATTTGTAGGAATCGGTATTTAACCGATCCAGAACGCGGTCAAAATCATAGCTCATATTCGGTCACCTCTTTGTTGTTCGTTAATAGGGTATGTACTGCCAAGCCATTCCCAAAATTATAACATGAAAGAACGGGCTTGTAATCCCTGTTATCCCGAGCGGCAGCCTTTGTATTCAGCAAAAAGAACCGCCGCAGCTCTAGTGCAGGCTGCGGCGGTTCAAGTCAAACGTTATTCATTTTGAGCCGCGATTCGTTCCGCAAGCTCGTTCAGGTAAGTCCAGCGCTCCATCAGCCGCTCCAGCTCCTGCTCGGCTTCCTGCTGGGCGGAAAGCAGCTCCTGCAGCTTGGCGGAATCGGCGTATGCCGCTTCCATGCCGCTGCTGATCGAGGCCAGCCGGGCTTCCGCAGCTTCGATCAGCGAATCGATTTCATCAAATTCCCGCTGCTCTTTAAACGAAAATTTCAGCTTTTCCCGGGACCGCGGTTTGGCCGCTTTGTCCGTTTCGGCGGACGGCTTCGCCGTATCAGCGGAACGTCCGCCTTTGCCTCCGGAACCGGCAGGCGCATTGGCCGCCATCCATTCTTCGTATTCACTGTAATCGCCCACATGAACGCGCAGGTTGCCGTCTTCGAACGCAATGATTTTGTCAACGGTGCGGTCGAGGAAATAACGGTCATGCGAAACCGTAAAAACGACGCCCGGGAACTCGTCAAGATAATCCTCAAGCACGGCAAGCGTCGTAATGTCCAGATCGTTAGTCGGCTCGTCGAGCAGCAGCACATTGGGCGCTCCCATCAGCGTCCGGAGGAGATACAGGCGCCGCTTCTCGCCGCCCGACAGCTTGCCGATCGGCGTCCACTGCATGGCTGGCGGAAACAGGAACCGTTCGAGCATCTGAGCGGCGGTTATGGCTGAACCATCAGCTGTGCGAATGACTTCGGCTTCCTCTTTTACATATTCGATCACCCGCATGGCGGGGTCCATTTCCTGATGCTCCTGCGTAAAATAACCCAGCTTGACGGTAGGCCCAAGCTCCACCTCGCCCGCATCAGGCTGCAGCCGGCCGGAGATCAAGTTAAGCAGCGTCGATTTGCCGCTGCCGTTGGGACCAACGATGCCCACCCGGTCGTGCGGGACGGCGATATAATCGAGCCCCGAAATCAGCCGGCGTCCATTGAGCGATTTGGTCAGGCTGCGCAGCTCCAGAATTTTTTTGCCAAGGCGCGTGGAAGCAACGGAGATGTCTACCCCGCCGCTCCGGCTGGGCCCCTGCTGGTCTTTCAGCTGCTCAAACCGGTCGATACGCGCTTTCTGCTTGGTTGTCCGCGCTTTGGCGCCGCGGCGGATCCAGGCCAGCTCGGTGCGCAGCAGGTTCTGCCGTTTCTGCTCGGTTGCCGCCTCACGTTCTTCCCGGTCGGCCTTCAGTTCCAGAAACCGGGAGTAGTTCGCCTCATAGCGGAACATCCGCCCCTGATCCAGCTCCAGCATCACATCGGCTACCCGGTCCAAAAAGTACCGGTCATGCGTTACCATAAGCAGCGCGCCCCGCCGTTTCTGCAGATACTGCTCCAGCCAGGCGACGGATGCCGTATCGATATGGTTGGTCGGCTCATCCAGGATGAGCAGCTCGGACGGCGTAATCAGCGCCGCCGCGAGTGCAACACGCTTGCGCTGTCCGCCGGACAGCTCGGCCATCCGGGCATCAAACCGCTCGATGCCAAGCTTCATCAGCACGGTTTTGGCTTCGCTCTCCAAGTGCCAGATGCCTGCGGCGTCGATTTCCTGGCCCGCCTTGGCCAGCTCCGCCTCCAAACGGGCGCTGCCCGGCTCGTTCTCCAGCCCGGCCAGCGTCTCCTGGTAGCGGCGCATCAGCTCAAGATGCGGATGATCGCCCGCAAACACCTGTTTGATCACCGTATAGTCCGGATCAAAAGGCGGATTTTGCGCCAAATATTGAATGCGTACGTCGTTGCCTACCGCAAACTGGCCTTCATCCGGCGTCTCCAAACCCGCGATGATGCGCAGCAGCGTTGACTTGCCTGTTCCGTTGACGCCAACGACGCCGATTTTGTCGCGGTCATCCATCCCGAAGGACGCATCCTGAAACAGGATTTTGTCGCCGTAGCTTTTGGACAGATGCTCCACAGTCATAATATTCATACATTATCCTCGCTTGTCTCTAAAAGGTCGCCTGACTGCCCGCCGGGAATCCCGTCGAGACAGCCTTTAATAAACAGATTGGCGGCAAAACGGCCACGGTGAAGGGCATCTTCCCTTGTGAATGTCGGCTGAAACAGAATGTCCATTTTGAGCCGGTCCAGCATGCCGATATACGATTGCGCAAGCAGCTCCGGTTCGCCCGCTCCGGCGGCGAGGAGCACATCCGCCACTTTTTTGGCATAAAGCGCCATAAATTCGGCCATATACTCCACAAGCTCCGGGTTATTGTTCGGCGTCCGGAAAAACAGCTTTGTATGCTGCTTGCGGTCAAAATAATACAGCATATGGTGACGCGCGATAATTTGCAGCCTGCCGGAAATGTCTTCCGTCTCCTTCAGCGCCGTGTCCAGCTCTTCCAGAAACTCCTCGCAGTCCCGCCGGGTCACCGCCATAAACAGATCTTCTTTGCTGCTAAAATAGAGATATACCGTTCCTTTGGCAATGCCCGCCAGATCGGCCACCTCGGAAATTTTGGTCTCGTAAAAGCCTTTGGAACCGAAGAGCGTGTAAGCTGCGTCCAAAATTGCGGTATGCTTGTCCTGGGATATTCCGCTCACCCGGCCCACCTCCTAACTCCGATAATGCTATAAAAACCAGCCGATCAAAAGCGCCGCGCCCGCGCCGGCGGCGGAGCTGATGATGTTCACCGCGTCGTTGTTCATCCAGCGCCAGCCTCTGTGGTACAAGGTCGGCTGCCCGCAGTGTGCCGCGCTTTCCACTTCCCGGCCGCAGACCGCGCACCGGTTCATCCGCTGGACGGAAGCGCCCAGCAGCGAATCCGCAAACGCGCCGGCCAGTCCGCCCGCAAGACCGGCGAGCAGCGCGGGAACCGGGCGCACCTCCTCCATGCCGCTCAGCGCGGCCAGGCCCCAGGCCGACAGGCCGATCAGGACGCCTCCGGCTGCTGCGGCCAGCGTGCCAAGCAGCGATACGCCGCCCGACGCGCCCGTCGGCAGAATCCGGCCTGTCAGCACGGAACGCGGCGGCTTTTGGCTGAGCGAACCGATTTCGGTTGCCCAGGTATCAGCCGTCACCGTTGCCATCGCGCCGACGAACAGCCAGATCCAGACCGGATCGGGCCACAGCCAATTCGCGAGACACAGCACCATGCCGATTCCCCCGTTGGCCATCACCTGCCCGGCGTCCCGCCGGCCCGTTTTGTCGTAAGCTTCTTCCAACGCCGCTTTGGCGTCGGCCCGCCATCTCGAGAGGGCTGAAGAAGTGATGAAGAACACGAGCAAAATGCCGAACCAAAAGGCATTGCCCGCCCCGTAATAGATGGTACCCATCAAAATGGCCGCCAGCATGCCCGAACCGCTTAGCGATCCTTTGGCATAAGCGGCTCCAGCGACCAGAATGGCGCCCAGTGCCCCGATCACCCACTGCACCCGCGTCAACCTCCGCTCCGTTTCATTTGCCCGGACGCCTCCCGTCCGGATGGATGACGCCGTTTATCCGATCAGGCACTGGCCAAGCGTCTTGCCGCCCCAGCGCAGTTCAAACGAGTCGCCGGACACCGCAGGTCCTACGCCTGCCGGCGTTCCGGTAAAAATCATATCATCTTTGCCAAGCCCGTAATGGAGAGCGATATAATCGATTACCGTCTGCAGCGAAAAAATCATGTTTTTCACATTGCCGCGCTGCACTTCCTCCCCGTTCTTCACCACCGTAAAATCGGTGGCTTCGAGCGTTTCCATGCCCGGAAAAGCAAAAAACGGCGTAACCGGCGCGGCGTTCTTGAAGCCTTTGGCCGCGGTCCAAGGCAGGCCTTTTTTCTTCAGATCATCCTGAATATCCCGCAGCGTAAAATCCAGTCCCAGACCTATCGTGTCCACCAGATCCTCCACCGTCATCCCCAGTGCGTAGTCCCGTCCGATGTGCATCACAAGTTCGCCTTCATAATGAACCATCCCCGCATTCGTTGGCAGATGGATAATCTGTTTGTCCAGCGGCACGGCGGCATGGGACGGTTTCAGAAAAATCAGCGGTTCGGCCGGCAGCTGATTACCCAGCTCTTCGGCGTGCAGCTTGTAGTTGCGTCCAACACAATACAGGTTCTTAACGTTCACACTTTCACTCATGATGATCCACTCCAGTCGGTTATAGTCGCTTTCGTTAAGGCCGGCCAAATCCCTCCGCCCACTGTAACAAGGACGCAGGAACAGTTTTGGTTTTGGGTGAAAAACAGTATAGACTGAACAAAAAAGTGCAGAGGAAGCGATGCTGTTATTCCACGGTTCACTTATGAACCGTTATATCAGGTAAAACTTCTTGCTTTATGTTCCAAGAAACGTAGCCCCCCAAATGTCGGGGCGGTTCGTACATATCATTATATCAGAATGCATGTCCGCAAGGCGACGCATCTCTTTGGCCTTATTAACCGTCCATGCCATGACTCCAATGTTCCGTTCCGCCAGTTCGGCAGCAAGACCGGCACTAAGACGGGAGGCTCCGATTGACAAAAAAGAGCATTCGAGCGCCCGCAGCCGCTGCACCAAATGTCCGGCCTTTGCATCATAAATCAGACCGGTGGACAGTCCGGGGTCCACCTCTTTCAGCCTGGCGAGCGCGGCGATATCAAACGAAGTCAGCACCGCATCCTCGCGCATATTTTTGGATGTCAGCAGCTCCGATACGGCGCGTTCCAGGCCCGGGTAGAGACCGGGCGCGGTTTTCAGCTCGATATTCAACTTCAGCCGCCCGGCCGCCAGCTCGAGTACTTCCTCGAGCGCGGGCACCTTTTCTCCGCGGAACGCGCGATGCTTCCAGCCGCCTGCATCCAGACGGCACAGCGACGCGAAGTCCATCTCCCGGACTTTGCCGTGGCCGTTTGTCGTGCGGTCAAGCGTAAAATCGTGAATGACGACCGGCACGCCGTCCCGGGTCAGCTGAACGTCAATCTCCATCCACCGGACAAAAGGCAGCGCCATCGCCATCCGGACCGCGGCGAGCGTATTTTCGGGCGCCTTGCCTGAGAAGCCGCGGTGCGCCACACATAAGTTGTTGTCCATCCCTTCCGTCCACCTCCTGTAGGCTCGCGTGTAAAGGTGTGAGCAAAACCGCATTCTTATGAAATCAGCGGGCCTTAAGTCAGCTGGTCAGTATGCGGGAATCAGTTTGAGAACATATCAGTTTAAATCGTATCAGAATAAGAGCGTTCAGAAATGAGCGTTCAGATATGGGCATTCAGTAAAAGAGCGTATCAGTATGACACCATAAGTATGACGGCACGACATATAAGTATCTCGGGGAATAATGTTCGGTGTAGCATACGTCTGCATAAAATGTGCCGCGTATCAGCGTGCCTGTGTTACTTTGCCATCCGGCCCGATCGTTACCCGGCCTCCCGAAAGGCCTTCCACCTTCTTCAGCAGCTTGGCGCCGTCTTCCGCATTCATCGGTACCGGCTGGCCCAATTCAGCATGGTACGGCAGCACCTTCAGCCCGCATTGCCCGTTGGCGTTGCACTGCGCTTGGAAAACCGCCGTTTCCCAGGTGGCAGCCGTCGCCGAACGGGTAAAAATGAAGTTGCCGTTGCTGTAGGCAATCCATTTGCCCTTATAAGGCTCAATTCCCTGCAGGACATGCGGATGCCCGCCGATCACAAGATCGGCTCCCGCATCGATGAAGCTGCGGCCCAGCGATTGCTGAATCTCGTCGTATTGTCCTTTTCGCTCTTTGCCCCAGTGAACAACAACCACGACAAGATCCGCCTTCTGCCTCGCCTCGGCTATCGCCCGCAGGCCTTCGGCACTGTCGTAGACGGAAGCGAGTCCCGGTGTGTCCATTCCGGCCTTCCATTCCATAACCGGCATGACGCGGGTGAATCCGAGCAGTGCAATCTTGATGCCGCCGCGGTCAAAATACTGAGCGGAATACGCCTCTGTGCTGTTCAGTCCCGCTCCGACGTAAGGAATTCCCGCGTTCTGCAAATGCTCAAGCGTATCCGTCAGCCCTACAACGCCTTGGTCCAGCGTGTGATTGTTGGCCAGATTCACGGCGTCAACCCCTGCCGCTTTCATCGGCTTCAGCGCTTCCGGCGGCGACTTGAATACAAACTGTTTGTCCGCGGCCCGCGATCCCCTGGTTGTCACCGAAGTCTCCAGGTTGAGCACGGTCAAATCATCCTGCTGAAAAAGACCGCCCAGCCGTGCATACGGGTAGGCGTACCCCTTCTCAGCCAGCAGTGTGCCTACTTTGCCGGCGAACATCGTGTCTCCGGCAAAGTTCATCGTCACCGTCGCACCCGCACCGCCGGCCGGCAAACCGGCGGAAGGCGCCGGTGCCTCCGCGCCGCCGGTCCCCCCCGCAGCGCCTGGAACGGGGCTTGAGTTGTCTCCGCCAGATGCTGCAGGCGGAGAAGGAGAAACCTCGGCTGCCGGGGCGGAAGGCGCCGCGCTTGGAGCAGCCGTTAGCGCAGCGGTCGGGTCGGCTGCCGGAGACGCCGTGCTGCCCGGGCCCGGCACCGCATCCTGCGCAGCTTGGGAAGCAGCGGCGGTCGGCTCTGCCGCCGCGCCAGGCTGCGGCGTTCCCTGTGCTCCCGGCGTACCCGCCGGCGAAGGTGTTCCGGCCGCCGCAGGCGTTTCGGGCAAAGCCGCTCCGCCTCCATCCGCAAGCGGTGCGGATTCTTTGTCTCTCATAAACGAGTAGGCGATAACAATCGTAATTGCCAGCAGCAGACTGGCGTTAACCCAGGCCAGCGTGGTGCGGAACTTGCGTGACCGCGCGGTTTTGCGTGTTTTGTTGCGTTTGGATCGTGGCGGGTACATAACGTCCTATTAACCCCTTTATCTGTAAAAGTGAATCTATTATATCATATGCCCTGCCTAACCCTCCAAAATGCTAGAGTCACAAACTAAGGCATGCATTTTCATCTTTGCTGCGTGCATAAAAAGAAGCCGCCGCCCGGCGGCCCATACTGGCTGATGGTTCCCACATTGGCCCCATTTTCGTTTTTATTCGTTCATCGCCGGTCCGGCCGCAGCTCCGTTTTCGACGGACTGTACGCGGACCCTCTCTGCTCTGCCGCGAGTCCGGTCAACTCCTGCAATGCGTCCCGGCCGACTTTCGTGACCGGTTTGACTGCCCCCGCTGCAGGCGCGTAACGATACCGCACATACTGGTCGGACGGGGATTCGCTGACATAGTCGACAAAAGTCCCCTTGGTGTCCCATAACACCAGCGCGGTGGAGATCAGATTCACCGTCCTCGGTACGTTCGTGAACGAACCGGTTGCTGCATCATAGATTGCCAGCCGGCTTGATCCCGTATCTCCGTAAGCCAAAGCAAGTCTGCGGCCGTCAGGCGACCAATTATAAGCTGAGACCGTCTCCGCAGGCGCCCTAAAGGGTACGATCGCATTCAAATTCGTGAATTTGCCTTCTTTGACAAGAAATAAATACAATGCCGAGCCGTAACCATACTGCACCTCAAACGCAAGTGTGCTGCCGTCCGGTGACAGCGATGCGGTCACAATATCGCCAGGCGGCTGATCAAATGCTAGCTTTACGCTGCGTCCGCCCGCTTGGGCGGTCACTTCGGAGAGACTGGCCGGAAGCCCCGGCTCGGCCGAACGCTGTTTTCCGGCACTCAGCGTAATGCTCCCTGCTTTCCATACAATCCTGTCCTTAGTTTCCTGCTTCACTGCTTTGACATCCGCCGTACGATACGCCCCCACACCTGACTTCGCCGGCTTCGCAACCGGTTGTTTCGCTGCGGCCACAGCCGCTGCCGCGGTTACGCTCGGTACTGCTACCACAGCTGCTCCTGCTTCTACAGCTGCCCCTGTTTTTACAGCTGCACCTGCTTTCACAGCCGTCCCTGCTGCTCCAGCCGCCCCAGCTTCCACGGCGCTGAACGAACCAAACGGCAGCACACCGCTCAGGCCGGCGGCGGCCAGGCTCGCCAGCAGGATAGATTTACTTTTACTCATAACGTCCACTCCCGACACCTAAAATTGTTAGAATTTGAAAAATGCCTGCCCCCTATTTAACTCCTCGTATACCAAAAAGTTTCTTTATACTCAGAGCCGGTTCCCGTATAACACGGGTTCAAGTGCAGGTTCAGGCCCCGGCAGCCGGGAGCTGTAGAGTTGTGCGTTTTGGAAGAAAGATGGGCCGGTGGGGACCGTAATCTCTGTTACCGTTAGCCTTCAACTATTTGCCGTCAGCCGTTTGCTGTTTGCCGTTTGCTGTTTGCTGTTTGCTGTTTGCTGTTTGCTGTTTGCTGTTTGCTGTTTGCCGTTAGCAGTTAGCAGTTAACCATTAGCTGCTAACTATTAGCTGCTAACCCATTAGCCCCTTCCGGAGCCAACGGAAGGCATAACAAACAGGCCGGTTAATGAATCGCCCTTAACCGGCCTGTTATCTATCAATTATGAGTAGGTGCCCCGTTCTGCTCACAGCCGGAAGAACCGGCTGACCGGAAAGGCACCCGAATTTTGGATCAGGCCCTGTGCTGTCACTCGCGACCAGACGGCTTACCGGACGGTGGGTTCTTACTGCTTCAGCCTCCCCGTCGGGCAGGCGTTTATTACTTCTTGGGCGTCCCGTCGGGCTGGTGCTGCTACTGCTTCATCGTCCCGTCGGGCAGGTGCTGCTACTGCTTCAGCGCTCCGGCTGCGGTTTCCGCCGACAGCTTGGCGTAGCGGATGCAGTCCGGCATGCCGATGCCGTCGTATCCCGCGCCAAAAGCATACACTCCTGGCAGCGAACGCCCCAGCTCTTCACGCAGCCGCTTGATATTGCCCGGATGACCAACCGGATACTGCGGCATGGAATGCTGCAGCCGGGTGATCTCCGTGAACAGCGGTTCAGCGGTAATGCCCATCACCTCGCGCAGGTCCTTGCGTACCAGCTCGGTTAGCGCTTCGTCGGGGAGCAGCACATTCTGCTCGTCTCCCGCCCGGCCGACATAACAGCGCAGCAGCACCCGGTCATCGGGGCTGGTGTGCAGCCATTTGGCCGAAGTCCACGTGCACGCCGTAATGTTGCGCCCTTCCTTGCGGGGGACAAGAAAGCCCGAGCCGTCAAAATTACCGCCAGCCGCGTCCTCCTTACGAAAGGCCATCACGACGTTAGCGACCGAGACGTAGTTGACCGCATCAAGTGCGGACACATCCACGTGAGGACGCAGCAGGTCGGCGGCAGCAAAGTTCGGCACCGTGACAAACACGTCATCCGCAGGCAGCCGCTCGCCGTTCTCCAGCTCCACCTCATAACGCGCTTCGGACGGCTGCCCCTCTCCGGCCATTCCAGCCGCCGTGCGGTGGATTGCCGCCGCCGCGGTACCCGTCCGCTGGTCCACATCGTTTAGCTCGTGCACCAGCGCATGCACCAGGCTCTGCAGGCCTTGGCGGAACGTAAGGAACGCGCTTTTTTTGGTGCCGGTGTGGGTTTCGGCTGGCTTACGTCCGGTCATCATCCCGCGGATCAGGCTGCCATACTGCCGTTCGACTTCGCCGAACTGCGGAAAAGTCGCCTGCAGGCTGATGCTCCGCATGTCGCCGGCATAAATTCCGGCCAGCAGCGGCTCGGTCATATTCTCCAGCACCTCGGTGCCAAGCCGGCGTTCGATCAAAGCGCCCAGCGCTTCGTCTTCACCCGAGCGGCGCGGAGGAATCATAAAATCCATCAGGGCCCGCACCTTGCCCGGAAAAGAAACCAGGCCGCTGCGCATAAACGGTCCCAGCTCGGTCGGAATGCCAAGCACGAGACCCGCAGGCATCGGGTGCAGCTTGCCCCGCTGCAGAATATACGTTTTTTTGGCCGCCGGATTGGTTGTCACCAGCTCGTGTTCGAGCTCCAGCTCTTTCGCCAGATCGACCATCGCCGTCTTGCGGGCCAGAAAGGAATCCGGCCCCTTTTCAATGACGAAGCCGTCGCGGTGCAGCGTTTCGATTTTGCCGCCAAGCGTCTTCCCTTTTTCGGTCACCGTAATCAGCGGCTTCACTCCGGCTTCCTTATAGAATTTCCGGACATAAAAAGCAGCGGAGAGGCCGCTTAAGCCTCCGCCGATGATGACGACCCGCCGTTCGTTCCGGTTCATGAGCCCTGCACCTTCATCTCCTGCAGCTTGGTGCGGACAACATCGCTCAGCACCGCCATATAAGCCGGATCGCTGTTCAGCGATTCGATCCGCAAGAGGCGCATATCGAGTTCCTTGGCGACCGCCAAAGCTTCAATGTCCAGATCGTACAGCACTTCCAGATGATCCGACACAAAACCGATCGGCGCGGACAGCACATACTCCACCTGTTCTTTGCTCAGCTCCTGCAGCGTATCCAAAATGTCCGGTCCCAGCCAGGGTTCGGCCGTCCGGCCTGCGCTCTGCCAGGTGAACTGCCACGATTTGACGCCCGCTTTGTCCGCAATCAGCCCTGAAGATTCCAGCAGCTGATCCCGGTACGGATCGCCCATCGACAGGATGCGTTCGGGCAGGCTGTGCGCGCTGAACAGCACCCTCACCTCGTCCCGGTTCGCGCCTGCTTCCTCGAATTGGTCAAGCCGCTGCGTCACTCTGCTGGCCAAAGTGTCAATCAACAGGGGATGCGTATGATAGCTTTCGATGAAGCCCATGCGGATTCCGGCCGCTTCCGCTTTTTCCCGCGCGCGCTTGATATAGCCGCCAACGCTCATCACCGAATAATGCGGCGCAAGCACCACCCCAACTGCTTCGGTTATCCCGTCGGCTGCCATTTGCTCCACTCCGTCTTCAATGAACGGATGAGCATGCTTCAGCCCCTGGTAGCAGACGAACTTTACGCCCGTCCCTGCCGCGTCTTCGTTCAGTTTCTCCTGCAAAGCGGCGACCTGGCGGTCCGTATTCTCCCGAAGCGGGAACACGCCGCCTACAATCGCTTCATACCGGTCTGTCAGTTCCTTCAGCTGCTCCGGAGAAGGGGGATTTCCGCGCCGGATATGAGTGTAGTAGGCTTCCACGCCGTCCAGACTTTCTGGAGTGCCGTAGGACATAACCAAAACTCCGATTGTTGTTGTCACGGTCCATCACCTCGATCAGTTAATTGGTACTCCGTTAAAAAAGCAGGCCCGCCTCCGTTCCGGCGCCCGGCCGGATTGCCAAATCACATCCCGCCAAAGACGCCGTGCGGAACAGACCGGCAGGCTTGTCTTCCTTCATCTTCATTCATTTTCCCGTGTCAGCTGCGCGCTATAAACGCTGGGAGCTGTACCTATGCTTTTGCAGCTTTACCTATGCTTTTGCAGCGGCCCCATTTTTCAGGCGCTCCCCGGAGTATTCATGGATGTAATCCGTCAGTTCCTTCAGCTTCTCCAGCGGCGCTTCCGGATACAGGCCATGCCCCAGATTAAAAATATAACCCGGCTCCCGCACGCCTTCGTCGATCAGCGCTTGGGCCCGTTCCTTCAAAACGTTCATTGGCGCGGTCAGCAGATACGGATCCAGGTTGCCCTGCACCGCAAATCCACCGCCTGTTCTCCGGCGCCCTTCCGTCAGACTGACCCGCCAGTCCAGCCCGATCACATCGGCCTGAAGCTCATGCAGCGCCGGCAGCAGCTCTCCGGAGGCGACCCCCGGAAAATAAATCTTCGGCACATCCAAATCCGCCAATTCGGCAAAAATACGGGTAACGGTCGGCAGCACATACGTCCGGTAATCCTGGGGAGCGAGCGCACCCACCCAGCTGTCGAACAGTTGGAACGCTTTGCCGCCGCTGGCGACGTGCGCGCGCAAATAGGCGATTACCATATCGCCCAGCTTGTCCATCAGCTTAAACCAGACGGCCGGTTCGGTATACATCATTTCTTTGGTGCGG
Organism: Paenibacillus nanchangensis; assembly: GCF_046543445.1. NCBI lineage: Bacteria > Bacillati > Bacillota > Bacilli > Caryophanales > Paenibacillaceae > Paenibacillus > Paenibacillus nanchangensis. The sequence continues at coordinate 4,646 of NZ_JBHOFD010000051.1, read as the reverse complement.
ATGTAGCTCTTCGAGGGACGTCCCTCAATCAAGTAGCTGGCAATCGTGAAGGGCGCGCCCGCAAAAGTAATCAGCGGCACCTCCAGCTCCTTGTCCAAAATGGCGATCGTCTCCAGGATATGCGGCAAATCGCCTTCCACATCGATTGGCTTCAGCCTGTCCACATCTTGGGCCGAGCGGATCGGCCGCTCGATCACCGGGCCGATATTTTTGACGATATCAAAGTCAACGCCCAGTGAAGCAACCGGATTCATGATGTCGGAGTACAAAATCGCCGCGTCAACGCCCAGCTTCCGGACCGGCATCAGCGTCACTTCAGCCGCCAGCTCCGGCTGCATGCAGATCTCGAGCAGCGAATATTTCTCCTTGATTTTGCGGTAATCGGGATCGTAGCGTCCGGCCTGGCGCATATACCAGACAGGGGTGTACGCTGTTTCCTGCCTCCGGCAAGCCCGGATAAAAGTATCGTTATAGGTCATGATAAGATCTCCATCGACTGTGTGTAATAATTTCTCAACCTATATTATGCCCTTTTTAAAAGTAAGTAACAAGCTGCCCAGCAGATGTGCGCATGACAATCCCATGACAACTATGATAAGTGTTGCAACCTTTGGGTTATGTACTATGGTATACTGATAGAATGTCGATTTTTGGTACATTATGCATCTTGCAACTCTGCAGCGAAAGGAAGTGAAAGCACATTGAAGCATTGGGAAACCTGGAAGATCAACCTCATTGTGCTTTGGTTCGGAATGTTTTTGGTCAATGCCGGGATGACCATGATCACGCCGTTTCTGTCTCTTTACCTGGCAAAAGACCTCGGCGTCGTCGGCGAGGACGCCATCGGCATTTGGGCGGGTTTTATTTTTGCAGCCAACTTCATGACTTCGTTTCTGTTCCAGCCCCTCTGGGGCAAGCTGGCCGACAAATACGGCCGCAAAATCATGCTGCTGCGTTCCAGCTTCGGCATGGCCATTGTGATATCCCTGATGGGCTTCGCGCAGACACCATGGCAGCTGCTGCTGCTCAGACTGCTGAACGGAACGATTTCCGGCTTCAATCCGGCCTCCATCGCGCTGATTTCGGGCACAACCCCGAAGAACCGGATGGGCTTCGCCATGGGGCTGATGCAGTCCGGCTCGGTCGCCGGCACCATCCTTGGTCCGCTGATCGGGGGGCTGCTTGCAGACTGGATTGGCTTCCGTCCGATTTTTTATGTGGTGGGCGTACTGCTGTTTGTCGCCTCACTGCTGGCCATGTTCCTCGTCAAGGAGACGTTCAACCGGCAGGAAGCGGCGCATGTGCCGCAAGTTTCGGTGCTGGAGGGCTTAAAGGAGCTGACTAAAGTGCCGCAGCTGCCCGCATTGTTTGGCGTCACCTTTTTGCTCCAGTTCGCCATGATCAGCCCGATGTCGCTGCTGCCTCTGTATGTGGAGAAGCTGCACGGCACCGCCGTTAATATCGCCTTCTGGGCCGGGCTCGTCAGCGCGGTCACCGGGCTGTCCAACATGCTCGCTTCGCCGTTCCTCGGCAAGCTGAGCGACAAAATCGGCGCCCACCGCATCTTGACCTTCGCACTGATCGGCGCCGCGCTTTTCCTGATCCCGCAGGCCTTCGTCACTTCGGTCTGGCAGCTGATCATCGTCCGGTTCCTGATGGGCGTCTTTATGGGCGGGCTGCTTCCTAGCGTCAACGCGCTGATCCGGGCGTACACGCCGGACGGCAAGGAAAGCCGCGCGTTTGGCTTCAACAGCAGCACCCTGGCGCTCGGCAACATGCTGGGCGCGGTCATCGGCGGCTTTTTGGCCGGCTTTATCGGCATTGAGGGCCTGTTTATATTGTCAGGCGCGTTCCTGCTGGTGAATACGGTTTGGGTCCGGCTGAAGCTGTACCGCGGCAGCAAACCACCTGCGGCTAAACCGCAAAGCTGACTCCCGAGGCAGGAGGATCGGTCCGCTCTTGGGGCCGATCCTTTTTTTGTTGGGATAGCGCTAAATCCGTCCTCGGCAGAATGCCCCCCTCCCTCCTGCGAAAACCGGACCGGCTGGCTGCGGTATAGTTATATTGGGGATAGTTACATTGGGGATAGTTACATTGTAAAAAATTACGTTGGAGAAAGTAACAATGGGGCAGCGTTAACAGCCCTTAAGGGCGGACCATGGCCACAGCCAGCCCGTCAAAAGCAGGCAGCACCGTTCCGGTGAGCCGGGGATCGGATGCGATGGCGGTGTTGAACCGGCGCATCGCCTGGACGGCGGGGCCGTTTTTTTCGGGACTCAGCGTGCGCCCCCGCAAGAACAGATTGTCTGCCGCAATAATCGCGCCCGGCGCGGCGAGGCGAATGCAGAACTCGAGATAATTCGGGTAATTTTCTTTATCCGCATCGATAAAAAAGAAGTCAAACCGTCTGCCCTCGGCCTCCAGCGCCTTCAGGCTGTCCAGCGCCGGTCCTATCCGGTATTCGGCCGTGTAGCCGGCAAGCGCCAGATGCTTTTGCGCCATCTCGGCGTAATCGGGCTTCAGCTCCAGCGATGTCAGCTTCCCGCCGGGCTGCAATCCGCGCGCCAGACAGATCCCGCTGTAGCCGCCAAGGGCTCCGATCTCCAGCGCGCTGGACGCCTTCGATGCAGAGGCCAGCAGCGTCAGCAGCCGGCCGTAGCCGGGGGCCACCGAAACTTCGGGCATGCCCGCTTCCGCAATCGCTTTTTTAACATTCTCGAGCAGTTCGTCTTCTTGGTAAAGCTGTTCGCTGTATTCTTCTTGTGTCTGCATGTCTAATCTCCTTTGTCTTTCCTGTAAAAAAATCCGTGTTCTCTATTTCGGGTTTCTAGCCCAGAATCGTCGGGGCGTGCCGGACTCGGCGGTTTCAGCAGGACTTGGCAGTCCAAGCGCAAAAGGAGTCACGTCTCCCCACGCCGGGTATGCTTCATTTCACCGAGCGCCCTCCTTGCGGACCTACCGGCCTGGCGGCTCGCCGCTTCCAAAATAGCAGCGCATTGTAAACCGCAGCTTGTTCGCCTATACTTGATTTTATGCGTTTCAACCATCCATTCACAAGGTAACGGAGCTGAATTTCAATGAATAAACTGCAACTGATCGCCACCGCCCCGATGGGCCTTGAAGCCGTCGTCGCCCGCGAGCTGAATACACTTGGGTACGAAACCGTTACGGAGAACGGCCGGGTACTCTTCAGCGGGAGCTTGATTGATATCTGCCGCTGCAACCTGTGGCTGCGGACCTCGGACCGGGTGCTGATTCAGATGGCCCGGTTCCCCGCCACTACCTTTGACGAGCTGTTTGAAGGCGTCAAAGCGCTGCCGTGGCAGGACTGGATTCCTGCGGACGGCGAATTCCCGGTTGAAGGCCGGTCGCATAAATCCAAGCTGACCAGCGTCCCCGCCTGCCAAGGCATCGTCAAAAAAGCGATCGTCGAAAAGCTGAAGCAATCCTACCGCACCGAGTGGTTCCCGGAAGACGGCCCCCGCTACGTGGTGGAGGTCAACCTGCTGAACGACATCGCGCTGATTACGCTGGATACGACGGGACCGGCGCTGCATAAGCGCGGCTACCGCAAGCTTGTCACCGAGGCGCCGCTCAAAGAGACGATGGCCGCCGCCATGCTCCAGCTCAGCCGCTGGAACGGCAGCCGTCCGCTCTACGACCCGTGCTGCGGGTCCGGTACGCTGCTGATTGAAGCGGCAATGATGGCGTGGAACATCGCGCCGGGGTTGCGCCGGTCCTTCCCGTCCGAGCAGTGGCCGGTCATCGGCCCCGAGCTGTGGGAAGAAGCGCGCAACGAGGCGTTCGACGCCGTGCGCGACGATGAACCGCTGCAGCTTGCGGGCAGCGATATCGATCCGAAAGCGATCGAGGTTGCGGAAGCGGCCGTAAAAAGCGCCGGGTTGTCCGGCGAAATCCGCTTGTCAGTTCTCCCGGCTGCCAAAGCCAGACCCGAAGGCGAATACGGCTGCATCATTACGAACCCGCCTTACGGCGAACGGCTTGGCGACAAAGAAGAGGTCGAGAAGCTGCTCCGCCAGCTTGGCACCATGATGGTGCACCTGCCGACGTGGTCGTTTTTTGCGCTCAGTCCGTCCAAGCAGTTCGAGCATTATTACGGACGCAAGGCCGACAAACGCCGGAAGCTGTTCAACGGCCGGATCGAATGCCAATACTATCAATATTTTGGTCCGCTGCCGCCAAGAGGCCCGAGACCTTCTGTCCCAACAGAATAGTTATTCTTGGGGTGTGAGGTTGTCATACGAACCTCCGCCAGCCTGCAGACTTTAACCGGCACAAGTTTTACCGGCACAAGCATCTATCCAGAACGGGGCTGTCCTACAAGTCATCATCCGACTTTGAGAGGACCCCGTTTTTTTGCTAGAGTCTGTACGCAAACTTATTTCAGCCATAACCTCATCGAAATCAACGCCAAAAAGCCTTCAACATGCTCGCAGTCTTGTCATAGCGGGTTGCCAAGCGCCGATTGGTACAAGTTTAGGAATCAGAGGACCTTATTTGCTGATTATTCAGTGTTTTGGCAAAGTCACGGACTCAGATACCGTTATTTACGCGGAGAATCAATAGTTTGTATGTTTTTGGTACGGATAACGGAACTGGAGTCCGTATAGGCATACCAAAGCCCC
>NZ_JBHOFD010000050.1:0-38373 GCF_046543445.1 Paenibacillus nanchangensis | reverse complement strand
CCCCCCTACTTTCTCTGGCGGCTACAAAAGGCGGGAATCTGGGATGAAATCCTGAAGCACGTTAATAAAATGAAAAATTACCGGCGCGTGTCAACCCGCTATGACAAGACAGCGAGCAGGTTCAATGCTTTTTTGGGGTTGATTTCGAAGCGGTTATGGCTAAAGTAAGTTTGCGTACTGGGTCTAGCGGAACGGATTGAACCGCACTTTTTTTGGAACAAACGGTTGTTATTTTGGTACATGCGTGTTAAAATAATGCAAGATATTAATACACTTGTACTATAAAAAGGAGTGACCTTATGATCGCCGCCTTTATCATCGGTTGCGAAATTGCGTTTTGGTTGTTTGTTTTAGGCGGCTTGGTCTGCCGTTATGTGCTGAAGCAGAAAGCGCTGGGCGCCATTTTACTCTACTGCACCCCTCTTGTGGATCTGGCTCTGATCGTCGCCACGGTGGTTGACCTGAACGCCGGAGCGACGGCAACGATCGCCCACAGTCTGTCCGCGATTTACATCGGCGTCTCCATCGCCTGCGGCCACCGGATGATCCAATGGGCCGATGCCCGGTTCGCCTACCGGTACGCCGGCGGGCCAAAGCCGGAGCCCAAGCCGAAATACGGCAAGGCGCACGCGCGGCATGAACGCCAGGGATGGCTGATGCATCTGTTCGCCTGGGCGATCGGCTGCGCCGTGCTGTATGGGATGATTTGGTTTGTCGGGGACGCCGGGCGCACCGAGCAGCTGGCGGGAACGCTCCGGCTGTGGTCCATCATCCTGGCGATCGATTTTGCGATCAGCTTCAGCTATACCTTGTGGCCCAAACAGGATAAAACGGGTGTGAAGTCGGCTTAAGTACAGCAGGCCTCCCCTGTAACCTGAGCAACGCCTCTACCCGGGCCGCGTTTGTCTATCTTGCAGCAATAAAGCAGGCCGCCAAGTGTTGGACGGCCTGCTTTTTGTCTTGTATGAAATTTAGGCGTAAAGTGCCGCGAAACCGGTTAAGAGTGGACTTTTTAAAGAAGCCGCTTGGCCATCCGGTACAATCCGATTGAAGGTTTATTAACCTCACCTGTGATGCGGTAGCCCATCCGTTCATACAACTGGAGCGCTTTGTCATTATCTTTTTTTACCGTCAGGGAAGATTTGGAGAATCCGTGCTTAACCGCCTGCTCTTCGGCGTAAACGATCAGACGGGAACCGACGCCAAGCCCTCTGCTCTCCGGCATTGTTGCCAGTGTTCCAATGTGAAATTCATCTTTGAATCCCTCTTTGAGCGTTATCGCGGAATAAAAGTCCTGCGGATGCAGGAGATGATAACCGATCAGCCTCAGCTTCCGAATGGACAGCAGAGCAGTCAGTGTTGGCCAAGCCAGCCGGTTTAAGAGCGGTACGGGGTAGCAGGTAACAAGTCCAAGCGTCCGGCCGTTTCTTTTGGCTTCAAAAGCATGATGATGGCTGAACCGGTTACTCCTCCCCCGCCACAGCCATTCGAACGTCTTGTGGATGGTGTCCCGATTCGTTGAACCTGCCAACAGTTGTGCAAAATCGCCCAGCGCAAACAAATTCAGTTTAGCTCCCGCAGCCGATGCGGCTTCCGCCTTGACAATGCTCAGTTCCTGATCCGCCTTCACCATTCCCTCGCCTCCTTGGTTGGTTAGATTAAGATAGCTTTAGCTCCCAGGATGTTCATTTATTTTCCTTTTTTTGCTTATACCGCTATCCTACTACATCTGCAGCGCCGTTGCACTTCCTGCCTGCTCCTCCTGTCTTTTCCCGCTCCGTCCATAATCGCACACAAAATCAAAACAAACGCGATGCAGGCAGTCATAATAGAGTTATTCCTATTTTTGAGAGAAAGGCGGCTAACCGGCATGGATACCTATCATCGGATTCAGGAAGCGGTAAATTATATCGAATCCCGCTTGGATCAAAAACTGCACATCAGCGCGATTGCGGACAACGCGTGTTATTCCCCTTTTCATTTTCAGCGGCTGTTTCTCGCCATTACAGGCTACACCGTTCAGGAGTACATCACAAAAAGAAGGCTGACCGAGGCTGCGGCCCGGCTTCAGCAGCAGGACATCGGCGTGCTCGACGCCGCGGTCGGCGCAATGTACGGCTCACAGGAGGCTTTCACCCGCGCATTCGAGAGCTTTACCGGCTCCACACCCGGCAAATTCCGTAAGGACAAGCCGGCTTTTGGCGGAATTGCGCCGATCCGTTTGGACGCCGGCAGTCTGCCGCGCCGGAGCAGCGAGCTGTCTATCGACAAACCTGATTTTCACAACTTTGCAGACAAAACAGTGATCGGGGTGGAATACCGCACCAATCTGAATGATGACCGCCACTATTCCGCGATCCCCGGCTTCTACGACGATTTCGGGCGGAACGGCCGGTTTGCCAACATTCCGGGCAAAATCGCGCCTGATATGAATGTTGGTGCGGCGTGCCATTTTGCGGACAACGGCGATTTCTCATTTGTTATTGGCGAAGAAACAAGCCCGGAAGCTGATGCTCCCGAGGGATATGTCAAAATCACTATCCCCGGCGGACTATACGCCGTCTTCAAAGTTCAATCATTTGCGGCCGTACCGGATGTCCGCGATTATATTTACGGTGTCTGGCTGCCATCCTCCAAATATGAGCGGCGCGAAGGACCCGATTATGAAGTAACAGATGTACTCGCTTCCCATTATCCTGATCGGCTGCGGATGAAAATTTATATTCCGGTCACCGAATAAAAGGCAGCGGAGTACTGCTGCGAGGTAAGTGTAGCGATGCTGCAAGGTACCCTACATCATAACCTACCGCGGAGAGGAACGGAACGCTCATGGTGTTCATGGTGCTCTTGGTGCTCTTGGTGCTCTTGGTGCTCTTGGTGCTCTTGGTGTTCATGAACCGCCCGAACAACGAATGCTTACAGCGACAGCAGCCTAACCCACAGCGGGCTGCAAGCCTGCAACCTTTCCTGCATTTGGGCCGTCAGGGGAGTAAGGCAGGCAGGCCGAGGCCGTCTGCACTCCTGTATAAGAGGTGACCTACTATGCCAACCAAACACCGTGTTTTCGCCGCCGCGCTATCGCTTGCCTTGCTCTCCGGGATTGTCGGAGGTTCGCTGCATGCGGCGGGTTCGGGTTTTAGCGACATCGCTTCCTTAGAAGGCAAAACCAAAATTGAAGCCCTGCGTGAGCAAGGTGTGATCAAAGGAGTTGACGGCTCCCGCTTCCTGCCGGACGCCGCACTCAGCTCGGGCCAAGGCATTCAGCTTATTTCCGAAGGCTTCCAGTTCAGTCTGGCCTCTATCCTCTTTATCAAGGCACCGCTCGCAAGCGATATCTTCACCCGGGTGCCCGATAAAGCCTGGTATGCGCAGGCGTTTTTAAACGTTCATTACAACGAAGTGAACATTCCCGCAGACATCGATCCTGCCGCGCCGATGACCAGAGAAATGTATATCCACCTGCTGGATCAGGCGATGCAAAAAGCCGGCGGACTGCCAATGGTCAAGCTTAATCCTGTCGACATCGCGGACGAAGATCAACTGACACCGGATTACCAAGGCAGCGTGCAGCGCGCAATTTCCCGGGGCGTCATTACCCTGGACGATGACAACAAATTCCGTCCACAGGAATCCGTCACCCGGGCAGATGCAGCGGTGATGCTGTACAACGCGCTTGATTATCTGAAGCAGCATCCGCAGCCTTAAGCGGGAACCGTTCCGGCACAAGGCGAGCAAGGCGTATAACGTCGAGGCTTCATCAGCCGCTTTTTTCAAATTGGCCCTTTACAACCAGACATAATATGGTATAGTAAAAAGCGTTTATTAACCGAATAGACCTGTCATTCACTAGGGGAGCCGGCCGGCTGAGACGAAGCGCACGCTTCGGACCCTTGGAACCTGATCTGGATCATACCAGCGGAGGGAAGTGGAGCTTCTTGAGAGACGACGCCAATAGATTGCCGGCGGCGCCGGCTTGTATATGAAGACCCGTCCTGACCCGCTGGGAAAGGATGGGTCTTTTTTGTCGCGTAGGCCTGGAGGGATGTCCAATTGAAAAGCTGATCGAAGTTCATCAAGTTTCTTACTCTTACGTTTCCCCTGCCGCTCCCGTTATCAAAAATCTGAGCCTGCATATTTCCCGGGGACAGTTTGTTTCAATCGTCGGACCCAGCGGATGCGGCAAAAGCACCCTGTTCAAGCTGGCGGCCGGTCTCCTGGAGCCCGAATCGGGAACCATTCTGCTGAACGGGCGTGACGGCTCCCGGCTCGGACGCGTTGCCTACATGCCCCAGCAGGATTTGCTGCTGCCCTGGAAAACGGTACTCGCCAACTGCCTGCTGCCGGTCATGGTGCGTCGCGGCGACCGCAAGCAAGCACGGGAAAATGTGCTTCGGATGCTGGAGCGGTTTGGCCTCGGGGAGCGCGTGAACGCCTACCCGGATGAATTGTCGGGCGGGATGCGGCAGCGGGCCGCTTTGCTCCGCACTTTGATGCATGGCGGGGAGCTTCTGCTCCTGGACGAGCCGTTTGGCGCGCTTGATGCCATGACCAAACGGGAAATGCACGGCTGGCTGCTGCCGCTCCTCAGTGAATTAAATCTCACTGTGCTGTTTATCACCCATGATCTGGAGGAGGCCGTGCTGCTCAGCGACCGGGTGCTCGTGATGCCGGCATCGCCCGGGAAGCCGGTGAAGGAGCTGCACATTGATTTGCCCAAGCCGCGAACCGCGGCGGCGGTGTTCACTTCCCGCAGCCAGGAACTTCGTGCCGAACTGGAGGGGATGCTGTATGCGCGTGAATAAATGGCGTACCCGCCTGGTCCGGTGCAAACCGTACCTCCCCTTTTTACTGCTGTCCCTACTGCTGTTAGGCGTATGGGAGGCCGCGGTTCGGAGCGGACGTGTGCCTGATTTCATTCTGCCGGCTCCTACAGCCATCGCACGCGCATTATATGAGGATCGCGGGCTGCTGTTTGGCGTGCATCTTGCCGCCACTTTAAACGAGGTGTTCACCGGACTGCTGCTGTCCGTCGTGCTTGGCGTGCTGTTGGGCGTTGGCATATACGAATCGCGCCGTCTCCGGCAGGCCGTATACCCGATGATTGTAGTCAGCCAAACGCTGCCGCTCATTGCGCTGTCCCCCATATTTGTGCTGTGGTTCGGCTACACGTTGTGGAGCAAAGTCGCCATTGTGTTTTTGACCGCTTTTTTTCCGGTTGTCGTTGGCGTGTACGACGGGCTCCGCGCTGGCGGCACGGTTTATGACGATCTGCTGAGGACAATGGGCGCCACGCGGCGGCAGCGGCTCCTGCATGTGCGGATTCCGCTGGCGCTCCCGTCGTTTTGTTCAGGCCTGAAGCTGGCCGGTGTCTACAGCGTGATTGGAGCGACGGTCGGGGAATGGCTCGGCGGGACTGAAGGCCTGGGGCTGTACAGCCGCCGGATGGCCGGCAATCTGCATACGGACTCTATGTTTGCCGCCGTAGTTTTGCTGTCCGCGATCGGACTTGTGCTGTTTTTGCTTTTTTCCCTGCTTGAGCGTCTTCTCCCCGGAACACGCAAACGCAAACGACAGCCTAAATTGACAACCCTTCAAAGTAAAGGAGATGCCCTGCATGATTAAACAACGAATTCGGCCTTTATTCCTGCTCCTATCGCTCGTTCTTCTCCTTGCCGGCTGCGGAAGCGCCGGTTCGGGGAACTCGGCTGCCTCCGGTTCCGCCTCTTCGCCCGTTGCGTCCGCCGGCACAGCGTTATCGGAAGCGCCGGGAGTACCGGCGGCGGAGGCAGCGGCAGCCGACACCACGGACGGCAGCCCAGCCGCGTCCGGCGCACAGACGGAGCCCGAACGACTCACCTTAATGCTGGACTGGTATCCGAACGCGGTACATACCTTCCTTTATGCGGCTGAGGAAAAAGGATTTTTTGCGGAACAAGGTCTGGAAGTTGAACTGAAAATGCCGGCGGAAACCAATGATGCCCTTCGGCTGGCCGCAGCGGGCACAATCGATCTCGCTTTAACCTATCAGCCGCAGATTTTAATGGCGCGCGGAGAACAGATTCCCGTCAAGTCGGTTGGGGCGGTGGTCCGGCATCCGCTGAATCACCTGATGACGCTGGAGAACAGCGGAATTAAACGTCCCGCGGATCTGGCGGGCCGCACGGTTGGTTACTCCTCGATTCCGCTGTATGAAGCTATGGTCCGCACAATGGTCCGCCAGGACGGCGGCGATCCTGAACAGGTCACACTGCTCGACATCGGCTTTAACCTTGTTCCTTCACTGTCGACAGGCCAAGCGGACGCGATCATGGGCGGGTTCATCAATCACGAGCGGCTTCTGCTGGAGAAGGAAGGCCATTCTGTACGACCGCTGAATCCTGCGGAATACGGGGTGCCGGATTATTACGAGCTGGTGTTTGCGGCCAGCGACCGGACAGTGGATACGAAAACGGAACTTCTAAAACGGTTTATGCAAGCCGCAGCCAAAGGGCAGCAGTACGTACGGGATCACCCCAAAGAGGCGCTGGAACTTTTGCTAAAGCATGAAGAACAGACCTCCCCGCTGGATCCGGATATTGAACAAAAAAGCCTGGAGATCCTGCTGCCGCTAATGGATGCCGGTTCGCAGCCTTTCGGGTACCAGGATGAGGCTTCATGGGATCGTGTGGCGGAGTGGCTGAAGCAAAACGACATGCTTGGCGAAGCTGGCAAAGCTGAAGAAGCTTTTGTTAATTTATTGTAGTTCGTGCAACTGGGGGGGACATTCGCCCAACCGGAAGTACAATTTCGGCATATCAGCCAGCCCAATTTCGACACAACTGCGAGTCCAAGCACACCATAACCTGGAGTCCAATTTCGGCACGTCTGTGAGTCCAAGCCACCATAACCAGGAGTCCAATTTCGGCAAGTCTGTGAGTCCTAGTACACCATAGCCGGAACCATAGCCGGAGTCCGATTTTCGCCGCAGGGGCAGCTAGGTCTTACCTGTTTTTCTTCGGTTCAGTCTTTTTATAACTACCTAAGGAGGGTTTTTGATGAATTTTTTAAAAAAGGTTAGAGAAGCCAATCCGTTAGTTCATAACATTACCAATATTGTCGTAGCCAACTTTACGGCTAATGGGCTGCTTGCGCTTGGCGCCTCCCCTTTTATGGCGGACTCCTGCGAGGAAATGGAGGACGTGGCCGCCCTGGCCGGCGCGGTGGTGCTGAATATCGGGACGCTAAACGACCGGACCATTGAGGCGATGCGGCTAGCGGGCCAAGCCGCGAACAAGCTCGGCGTCCCGCTTGTGCTGGATCCGGTGGGCGCGGGAGCCACGCCTTACCGGACGGAAGTGACTCACCGGCTGATCGCAGAGTTAAAGCTGACGGCCCTGCGCGGCAATGTCGCTGAAATCGCGCATGTTATCGGCGAACAGTGGAGCATCAAAGGCGTTGACGCGGGTGACGGAGACGGCGACCGGCTGGGCCTGGCTGTACGCACGGCCAACAAGCTCGGCTGCATTGTGATCATCACGGGAGCGGAAGACGTGGTCAGCGACGGCAAAACGGCTTATCTGATCCGGGGCGGCGATCCGATCCTCACCCGGGTCACCGGGACAGGCTGTCTTTTGAGCGCAGTGGTTGGCGCATTTTTGGCTGTCGCGGAAAACCACCCGCTGGAAGCGGCCGCCGAAGCGCTGGCTGTTTACGCCGCTGCCGCCGAGCTGGCCGCAGAATCCGCCGGAGACCGCGGGCCCGGAAGCTTCCAGGTGGAGTTCCTCAATATGCTGGCGCGCATCACGCCGGAAGAATGCAGCCGCCGGGCGAATATTGCGCAGGCACAGCTGCCGGTGATATGGGGATGAGCATACCCAAGGCGCTGACAATTGCCGGGACGGACAGCGGCGGCGGTGCCGGTATCCAGGCGGATATCAAAACATTCCAGGAGCTCGGCGTATATGGAATGTCCGCCGTGACGGCGGTGACGGCACAAAACACACTTGGCGTTCAAGGCGTCTATCCGATGGAACCGGAAGCTGTCGCCCGGCAGCTGGATTCCATCGGGGAAGATCTTTCGCCCGAAGCGGTTAAGACCGGCATGCTGTTCAGCGGGGAAATTATTGAAATTGTAGCTTCAAAAATCCGCCAGTATGGATGGAACAGATTGGTGGTGGACCCGGTTATGGTCGCCAAAGGCGGGCAGACGCTGCTGCAGCGGGAGGCGCTGAAGGCGCTGACCACGAGCCTGCTCCCTCTCACTTTGCTCGTAACCCCCAATTTGCCCGAAGCGGAGCTGCTTACCGGCCGCCGGATCGACAATTGGGAAGACCGCATGGACGCCGCTCGTGCCATTCATGCGATGGGAGCGCGTCATGTTCTTGTCAAAGGAGGACATGACGACAACGACAGGCTGTCCGCCGATCTTTTATATGACGGGGAGGCGTTCCACCGGCTTGAAGGCACGCGGATTTATACCCGCAGCACACACGGCACAGGCTGCACCTTTTCGGCTGCAGCAGCGGCTGAGCTGGCCAAAGGGCAGACAGTGAAGGAAGCCTGCGCGACAGCCAAAGCTTTTATCCAGTCGGCGATTGAACATCCGCTTGAAATCGGGGCGGGACACGGGCCAACCAATCATTTTGCATACAAGCTGCTAAGGGGGAGTGTGCAATGAACATCGGTAAAAAACAGCAATGGGCAGCGGACGTGCCGTCCGGCACCGGCATCAACGTCCTCAGTTATTCTTCTCTGGCGGAAGCGGGACGCCTCTCTTCCCATTCGGTCCGCCGGCTGCTCCGGCTTTACTTTATCATGGGGAGTCCAAACTGTGCCGCTGCACCGGAATCGGTGCTTGAGGCGGCTCTCCGCGGCGGCGCAACGCTGTTTCAATTCCGGGAAAAAGGGGCGGGAGCACTAACCGGAACGGCTAAGCTGGAGCTGGCCCTCAAGCTGCAGGCGATCTGCCGCCGGCATGGCGTGCCGTTTATCGTTAATGACGATCTCGACCTGGCTTTGCAGACCGGAGCGGACGGTATGCATATCGGCCAGGACGACATGCCTGCCGCGGAGGTCCGTCGGCTGCTTGGACCGGACAAACTTGTAGGCGTTTCCGCGCATAACCTAGACGAAGCTTACCGTGCCATCCGCGACGGTGCCGATTATTTGGGCATCGGACCGGTGTACCCTACGTCCTCGAAGGATGATGCCCGCGCCGTGCAGGGCACTTCCTTTATCGCCTCCCTGCGTGCGGAGGGCTGCAATATCCCGGTCGTCGGCATTGGCGGAATTACGCTGGAGAACGCGGCACCGGTCATCCGGGCGGGAGCCGACGGCGTGTCGGTCATCTCCGCCATCGCAGCTGCGCCTGCACCGGAACAGGCGGCGGAAACGCTGCTGTCTGATGTAAAACGCACCCTGGCGGAGACCTACTCGGGATAAGCGGGGTTCGGTTTCGCAATTCAAACTGAGCATGAAGCAAAAGGGGCGGTCCCTAAGTCGTATAACGACTTGGGTCCGCCCTCTTCTTGTTCGCTTGCTTGACACCATTGCGTTTGGTTTGGCGCCATTCCGCTTGGCTGCCGTTATACCGTTTGGATATACACTATTGCTCCGCACGGTTTACTGCCATCATCCCGTTTGTCTCATGCCAAAGTGCCGGTGGCGGTCACATCGTGCCGATCTTTTTAGCCAGCTCGGCAAGGTCAAGCCCCTTTAGCGCACCTTCCACCAGCTCCGGCAGTTTGCCGGGGGTGCAGGCGAAGCAGGGTGTTCCGTTCCGGCTGAGGGTCCGCGCCAGCCGTTCATCGTAAAACGGCTTGCCGTGGTCGGACAGCGCCAGCAGTCCAAGCGTGCGCACGCCCGCTTCGTTCAGCTCGCGCATGCGCTGGATCAACCGGGACTGATTCCCGCCTTCGTACAGATCGGATACGATGATAAACAGCGTTTTTTTCGGCTCGGTAATAAACTGCTCGCAGTACGCCACTGACTTGTTAATATCGGTGCCGCCGCCAAGCTGAACGCCAAACAGCATATCGACGGGATCGTTCGCACATGTCTCCGTTAAATCGACCACCTCAGTGTCAAATACCACCACCCGCGTCTCCAGCGCGGGAATCGAAGCAAAAATCGAACCAATGACGGACGCCCAAATTACCGAATCCGCCATCGAGCCGCTTTGGTCGATATCAACGATGACCGTCCATTCCTTACTGCGCTTGGAGCGGTCAAAATAATAAAACCGTTCGGGAATAATCCGCTTCAGCCCGGTGTCGTAATGCTTCAGGTTGCGGCTGATCGTCCGTTTCCAGTCGATTCCGCTGAGAGAAGGCAGCGGTGTATGCTCCCGCCGGTTCAGCGCGCCCGTAACCGCCCTGCGGATGTCCTGCTCCATCCGCTTCACCAGCTCATCGACCACCTCTTTGACCAGGATGCGGGCGGTTTCCTTAGTTTTTTCGGGTATCTTGCCTTTCAGCTGAAGCAGCGTGCCGACCATCTGGATATCCGGTTTGACGGTTGCCAGCAGTTCCGGCTCAAATAGCAGCTGCTTCCATCCCTTGCGCTCCATCGCATCCTGCTGGATGATCGAGACAACGTCTTCCGGAAATAAAGACCGGACATCGCCCAGCCATTTGGACAAACGCGGGGCCGACGGTCCAGTGCCGCCCTGGCGTCCTGCACTTCTGCCCGACCCCGTAGCAGCTCCTTCCGTCGACTCGTCGTAAATCGCCGCGAGCGCTTCATCCATAATCCGTTCTTCCTCGGACAGCTCTCTTACGCCGCCTCCCGCGCATTCATTCAGCCTTGATTCGGCCGCTTGCCCTAGCACCAGCCTCCAGCGGATCGCCTGTGCCTGTGCCTGTTCTTGTGTCTGTCCCTGTTCTTGTGCCTGTTCTTGTGCCTGATCCGCCATATTAAAAGTCCCCGAAATCGAAATCGTTAAGTTCGTCTATCATCTGGTTTTCTTCCTCCTTCAACTCGTCGGTAAGCAGGACCGACGCCTCCTCCGGATGAATCCCCCACAGCTCGCCGAGCAGCTCTGCAACCATAATTTTTTCCCCGGGAGAAAATGCGCTGAACGCTCTCCTTAAAAACACCAATGCGCGCATGAACTGCTCCCGGTCGAGTGAAGCAATATAGCTGTCCAGCTGTTCCCACAAACTCATCCGCGACAGCAGGGCGTAACGGTTGCGCAGGGACAGCCCTTCAAACCAGCCGGCTCCCAGCTCAGCCGGGATGCCCGGCGACAGACGCCGCGACACTTCCGCCCCGCATTCTTCGGCACTGAGTTTGCCGCGCTCCATCAGGATGGCGCAGGCAAATCCGGATAATCTCGGATTGCGGTCATCCCGCTCGGCCAGCACGCCGAGCTCCTGTTCCCACAGCACCTCATCCACCGCTTCATGATGGGCGGACGCAATGGCGCTTAACTCATTCATCGCCGTGATCATGCCGGTAGCAGCTTCATCATTACAGCCGGAGGCGTCGACCAAATACAGCGCGGACCGGTGGAACAGCTGCTCCATCAGCGGAACCAGCGGTGCGGTGTCAATCTTGCGGATATCGCCAAAGCCAATAACCGCCGACAGCCCCGAAGCGGCTGATGCCATTTGAACGACATCCCGGCTGTCCGCTGCAAGCCGCTGCAGTGTATGGACCGCCTCGCCGAGCTGCTTGGTCATGCCGCATTCACAGGCAATCCTGATCAGCGACGCCGCTTCCGCCACGGAGGCGCAGGCTTCCAGCCGCTGCTTCAATACGTAAGCGGCGGCAAGTTCAACCGTCTCCCCAAGCAGTGTTGCTTCCACCACCTGAATTTCGGTTTCCGGTGTCCATCTAGCGGCCCACTCTTCCTTCCAAGCGGCGGCATCGGCCGCAAGCCGCTTGCGCTCGGCAAACGGAACGCCGAGCAGAACCAGCCGATGCAGCAAAAACGACCGGTTCAGATCGAGGTAGGCTGCCTCCGCAGAAGACACGCGGCGGTTCTCGCGTAAATCGAGCGGCAAATCGGCGGCAACCGGGGTTTTGTATTTTTCCAGCTTCAGCTGTTTGAACTGGCGGTTCAAATCATCCTGGATCGGGGTTTGGCTGACACCTTCCGCCAGCTCTCCGATCGCCGTTCCGACGTCGAGCCGGGCCAGGCTGTCGGCCACGGCGGACAACTCGCCCCGGCCAAGCAGCGTAAGCGCAGCGTCGCGCAAATCCTTCAGCACAGGGGCGCTGCCGCCGTGCAGCGCCGCAAGCGACTCCGCCATCCGGACCGCCTCAATCACTTCAGCCGTGGAACGGTGCGTCCCCCGCTCCCGCATCATCCGTGCGGCGGAACTGAGGTAGCGGTAGGGCAGATCCTCCGGCGTCCCTTCCGTCATCGCTTCCCACATTTGCTGATAATAATAAGGGGCTTCGTTGCCCGCGCCGTAGCCCGACATGCTGGACAGCTTGTAATAGGAATACGGCATCAACGTCAGCTTGGAAGATACGGCCGGAAGAAGTGCCAATTCCTCGTCGCTCATGATTCCGTCCGTGTGTTCCAATTCGGCGGCATGGTAAGCGCCGCAGATGACCACAATTTTGCCCGGCTCATGGCCTGAAGCGATAAAATGGGCAATCTGCCGCCGCATATAGGCTTCACGCACAGCGTTTTTGGCAAATTCCTGCTGCTCGTTGATCCGCTCCGCTTCCTCGGTCAGTTCACGAAGCGAAGCAGAAAACGCGTGAAGTGCGGTCCGGTAGGCTCCGGCACTGCCGTTATGCTCGAAATTCCGTTCCCAATACGTCTCGTAATCGTCTTCTCCTGCTAGGCGGGCAATCCGCTTATATACCGATTCTTCCCGCTTTGACGGATCTTGGCTATCCCAGCCAGGTTCTGCCGGGCTGCCGTTATCCCCCGCGGGTTCCACCGGATGGGTCCGGCCCTGCCCGAGCGCAAGAACAACCGAAGTCGGAAGGTCGATGAACGCGCAGGCCGCGCCGTTGTCCGCTGCCCATTTCATAGCCTGATATTCCGGCGAATACACTGCAAACGGCCACAGCACGGTCCGGACCGGCAGCTCTTCGGTAAAAGCGAGGATCGCCACAGGCGGTTTTGTCTCCGGCCGGGTCAGGTGGGGGATTTCGCCGCTGGCATCCGACGGCCCTTCGATCAGCACACAGGTCGGCCGGATGGTCTCCAGCGTTTCAAGCAGATGCCGCGCCCCGCCCGGCGACAAATGTCTTACGCCAAAGACGTAAGGCGATTCAAGCTGGGAAGAGGACGTCTGCCGACTCATCCGTTCATCTCCTTGCAGGCTTCATACAAACCGCGCCATTCGCTGCCGCGTTTCTTCATCACATGGTCCAGGTATTCCTTCCAGACCAGCCGGTCCTTGTCGTCATCTTTGACGATCGCGCCCTGCAACCCTGCCGCCAGGTCGGCATCGGTCAACTCGCCGCCGCCAAAGCTTGCGGCAAGCGCCATACTGTTCGTCAGCAGGGAAATCGCTTCGGCAGTCGAAATGACGCCGGCAGGCGATTTTACCTTTTCCTTGCGGTCCAGCGTCATGCCCGTCCGCAGCTCCCGGAAAATCGTCACGACCTTCAGCAGCGCTTCGTCGGCCGGCGCAGCCGCCTGCAAATCATAAGCAGAAGCGATTTCGCGCACCCGCTTCTTCACGATCTCGACTTCAGTCGACAGGTCCGAAGGCGCCGGAAGCACGATGATATTAAACCGCCGCTTCAGGGCGGCGGACATTTCATTTACGCCACGGTCCCTCGTGTTGGCGGTTGCGATCATGGAAAAACCTTTGCTGGCGCTTAATTCAGTGCCCAGCTCCGGTACGGTCACCGTTTTCTCCGACAAAATGGAAATCAGCGCATCCTGCACCTCGGAAGCACACCGCGAAATTTCCTCGAACCGGGCGATCCCGCCGTCTGCCATCGACCGCATAATCGGGCTTTGGACAAGGGCCTCCTGGCTCGGACCATTAGCGAGCAGCATCGCATAGTTCCAGGAGTAGCGGACCTGCTCCTCCGTCGTTCCTGCCGTTCCCTGTACCACCCGGCCGGAATTGCCGCACACTGCAGCGGCTAGATTTTCGGACAGCCAGGATTTTGCTGTTCCCGGTTCGCCGATCAGCAGCAGCGCCCGGTCGGTGACCAGTGTCGCAATCGCCATCTCTACAAGCCGCCGGTTGCCGATGTATTTTGGCGTAATTTCCATTCCGCCCGCCTGGCCGCCGCAGATGAAGGTGAGCACAGAACGCGGCGACATCTGCCAGCCTGCCGGTACGTTCCCGGTGTCATGTTTGCGGAGCGCTTCAAGCTCTTCCTTGTACAATATTTCCGCAGGAAGCCGCATCCGGTTTTCTGTCTGATCTGTTTGTGCTGCTTTTGCCGTCTTTGCCATGCCTTCATCTCCTCATTTTGTTCAAAGTTTATCTTTACCGTGTACGAATTCTTAGCTTACGTTATTGGCTAATCGCGCCGGCCGCGCATCTTGTCGATTACATATTCCAGCTGCTTGACACACTCGTAGCGGTATAAGGACAAAGCTGCCTGCAGTCTGTCCGCATATCCATCGGGGAGCTCGCACAGCTTTTCGAACACAAACGGCTCAAACTGGTAAGAGGTAGCGTTGCGTTTGTCTTCGATGGCTGCTACAAGCAGCTCATGCCGTTCTTCCTTTGGCGCTTCCGCGCGTTCCAGGCCTTCCAGGAGCAGAGCACCGGACTTATTCCGGAATTCCGGATTTTTTTTCAGCTTCTCGCGGAGATAATTCACCGCGGCTTCGTGGCCCGGTCTTGCAAACACGCACACCAGCTTCAGCATGTCGCGGGAAATGAACCAGTCCAGCCAGCGCGGATCCCATTTCTCTTGAATCCGCTCTGTTGAAGCCAGTACATTCCGGTAATAGGAATCGTTCCGGTATTCACTGCGCCACACCGCGTCAAAAGGAACATACGCATGCTCGGACACCATGCGCTCGACCGTTTGGAGCAGCTCCTTCTCGCGTTGTACCGCTTTCTTGGAAATGACGCCTTTCAGTTTGCTTGTTGTGGAGCCCACGTAGCGCTCATACAATTCTTCCGGCGGCAGCACCTGATGAGCCAGACGGAAGGTATTGGATAAATACCGCGCGTTCTCTTCCTCCAGTTTGGAGAGCAGCTCCATTCCTTCCTCCGAGCCGGAGGCTTCAACATAACCCGCGCAGTAATCCGTCACCTCCAGCCAGCCAAGCGAGGTGTAAACGGCAGCATGCTCCGCTATGAAACGGGCCAACGCATCAAGCTGAGGTCCACGTACGCTGCCCAGCGCGGTCAGCACACTCTCGAGCTTCGAGTTTAATGTTTTCGCCTGTTTCTTGTCCTCAATTTCGAGCCCCTGCCTTACCAGCTCTTCCAGCTGCGGGGCAAGCCAGCCGGCCAGCTTCGGCGTAGGGTAACGATGGAGCGCATCGGCAACCAAATCCTTGTCTTTGCCGGCGAATGCCTCGGCCAGGCGATCTTCCGCCTGCGGGCTGCCGCCTTGAGCGAGCGACAGGTAAGCCGCTTCGCGGACCGTTTTCTTTTTATCCCGGGACCATGCCAGCAGCGATTCCAGGTAAGTCTCTCTGCCGGCCAGCAGTTCGATCGCAAGCGCGCGGATTTCATCCGAGCCGTTTTCAGCCGCACCATAAACGAAATCAAGCACCGACTCGCCTCCAAGCCGGCCGATCACCTGCAGCTTGCGGTATTCGGACTTGCCGCCATTCCGGTCAAAGCTTCCAATCAGAAAAGGCAGGATCTGCGGCCCGTACGAAGGCAAAATTTTCTCCGCCACATACTCGGCAATTTCAACATAGGGATCGCCTAACGCTTTTATCACATAAGGAAGCAGCCGCAAATCGGCGAATACACCTGCCGGGAAAGCTTCGATTACAACTTCGTAGCGGCCGCTGCCTGTGGTGGACAACGCCGTCTGGACTTCGGTCACCCGCCGGTACGACTGATTGGTCTGAAGCCCGGCCGGAGAGCCTGGCCATTCCCGCTCTTCCCCGGCCGGCGCCGTCTGTCCCTGGGTGCGGAGCACCGAGCCCAGCAGCAGCTGGAGGTCCTGCAGCGCTTCCGCGCCGCCTTCTTCCGGCTTTTTCTCCGCGATCACCTTCGTAATTCCTTCGGCCAGCTTGCCGAATACGGGGGCTTTTTCGCCCAACTGTTCAAACCGGGGCAGCAGCCGCTTCAGCCGGAAATCCCCGGCGGACAGCTCGCTCCCCGCGATATATAATCTGCGAACCTCCTGCTGGAGTTCCTGCAGCAATGGTGTGCTCATAGATCTTCCTCCTGTCGGCTGGTTCTGTCTTTCTATAAGCGCCTCTGGCGCTTTTGTGCGCTTCTGCATCAAGTGCCCTTCTGCATCAAATCGGCAGCCTGATGATTGGGACGGATTGCCGCCTCTACCCGTTTTAGAGCAGGCGAATCCGGCGGCTGCCTTTGACGACGGCAAGCGGCTGGGCAACAAGCCGTCCGCTGCCCGGTTGATGCTCAAACGCCGCCAGCAGGCATGCGTCCTCCCGCAGCTCTTCATCCAGCAGCTGCAGCAGCGGCACGGTATCCCGTTGCACCACTGAGGTCTGGCCCAACGCCAGCCGCTGGCCGGATTGGTCTTCAATTGCGATTTCATTTTCAGTCGTGATCAGGAACCGGCGGACATGCAGGAGCAGCACCGGCAGCGGATCGGCCAGCGGATTTTTCAGCTGGTTGCGCACCGTCTTGACCGCATCCGTATAAGAACGGCGGGCACTCTGGCTTACTTTTTCCCAGTCAGCCGCTTCTGGAGCGCGCAGCGTCATCGATTCAAACCGCACCCGGCGGTTGAGGTCTCCGGGATAAATGACCAGTTCGGGAACTACGGCCACATCATTGCAGCTGTCTTCTTCACGCATCAGCTTTGCGGCTTTGTAAGGACGATATTGGATCGTCTTATGGATTTCTCCTGTGCCCAGGTCCACCCAGAGTCCAACATCGACAAACTCCTTACGCGCCTCATCGTCATAGCTGTGGAAGCTAAGCTGGAGCAGCGCCGCATTCTGCCGGACAAGCCCGGCGTCCTTCAGCTCGGACAGCTGCCAGGCGTGGCCCAGCCATTCCTCGGTTGTTGATTCCGTATCCGGTGCAAGCTCCGGATCGTCGAGCTTGGCTGTAAGCCGTGCCCGGCCTTTTTTGATAAGCGCATGGATACGAGAGAGCTGCTCTATAGCCAGCGTATAGAGCAGCTCCCGGTCCCCGCTGTCCCCAAGCAGCAGCGCCAACCGGCGCAGCTCGTTTTGCGCACCAGGCAGATAATATCCGCCCAGCTGCTTCACCTGCTCATTCAGCGTCTTCAGCGACTTGGCGTCAATCGTACCAAGCCCGCCGCGGAGCAGGGAAACGACCAGCTTCTCGGCCAAATCCAGCCCTTCGAGCTGGGTATTGATTTTTTTCTTCAGTGCCGACTTATTCACTTTCTTTGGCTTTGCTTCAGCCGGTCCGGCCGCTGCGGTCTGGGCTTTTTTCTCTTCCCGTTTCTCCGCCTTCTCACGTTTGGCGGCCAGATCCTCGGGCACCTCGGCCGTCTCAAAAGTCAGCCCGTCGGTATAAGCATACAAAATGCCCAGCGAATGCTTGCACGGAAACTGCCGGCTGGGGCACGAACACCGGAACACCGGTTTATCAGGCTGGACAAAATCAGCAGAACAGTGATAATTCGAGCTTCCGCTGCCCGCGCATTCGCCAAACAGCAGGCTTCCGTCTTCGGAGCGGTTCAGCTTTACAAACTTTTTCTTTTTGACAAGACCCTGCGCATTCTTGATCGCCGCGCTGTTGGGTGCAAGGGTATCGACATATGATGCAGTAATTTCAATCACTTCTTCAGTTCCTCCCTGCTTGCGATCTTTGGCTATATTACCATTGTAAACCGTGCCCCCCCTTCGAAAAAGGCCCAACATCCGGCCGCAAAAACGCTTCATGAACACGAAAAAAGCCGTTTCCGGGAGTGGAAACAGCCTTCACCTTTTACGTTTGGGACCCATGAACAGGGCCTTATGTCTCACAAATTCCATTATTTAAACCAGCCCTTGTCTTTAAAACGCGTAACCGCCTCAATCCGGTTGCCGACTCCAAGCTTGTCCAGAATGACGGAAATGTAGTTCCGGACCGTGCCTGTCGTGATAAACAGCTGGCTGGCGATTTCTTTCGTATTTTTGCCGTCGGCGATCAGGCCCAGGACCTCCCGCTCCCGCTCGGTCAGCGGGTTCGGCTCTCCCCCGTACGCTTCGTCCATCAGCTCCGGCGCATAAATGCGCCTTCCCGCCACCACGCTGCGGATGGACAAAGCCAGCTCTTCGCTTGGACTGTCTTTCAGCATATAAGCGTCCACGCCCGCCTTCAGCGCACGCTGAAAGTACCCGGCCCTGGCAAAGGTCGTCAAGATGATCACCTTGCAGCCAAAACCCTTCAGCGCTTCCGCGGCTTCAAGCCCGGTCATCGCCGGCATCTCGATATCCATAATGCATACATCCGGACGCAGCTTGCGGACAAGCGCAACCGCCTCTTCCCCGTTCTCCGCCCGGCCGACCACCTTCATATCCTCTTCAAGGTCCAGCAGTGAAGCCAGCGCGCCCAGCAGCATCCGCTGGTCCT
This sequence comes from Paenibacillus nanchangensis, assembly GCF_046543445.1. Lineage (NCBI taxonomy): Bacteria > Bacillati > Bacillota > Bacilli > Caryophanales > Paenibacillaceae > Paenibacillus > Paenibacillus nanchangensis. The sequence continues at coordinate 19,762 of NZ_JBHOFD010000050.1, read as the reverse complement.
CCGCAATCACGATTGAAATCATGTTACCGACACCTCCTTTTCCCGTTCAGGCTGCCCGTAAGGCACCTGAATGTCGATCCGGATGCCGTCTGCCGCTGTCAAGGTCATCCTTCCGTTGACGAATTCCAGCCGCTCCCGCATGCCGCGCAGCCCGTGGCCTCCGGCTTCGGTCGGCGGCTCCTTCAAGGTGCGGCCGTTATCCCGGATCTGCACCGCGTACCCTGTTTTCTGCGGCTCAATCTTGATCCAGCAGTCGGAAGCGCCGCTGTGCTTGACGACATTGGTCACCGCTTCCTTCAGGCACATCGCCAGTACGGTTTCGGTTATGGGCGAGAGACCGGCTGTGGAAGTGTTGCCCTCCAGATGCAGCTGGATTTCCGCCGCCTGCAGCAGCTGGGACACCCGGACCAGTTCCTCCTCCACTTTGGCCCCGCGCATCTGCATTACCATCTCCCGGACTTCCTTCAGCGCCGTCCGCGCGGTCTGCCGGATATCGGCGACCTCCGCCCGGGCCCGTTCGGGGTCCGCCGCGATCAGCTTGCCGGCCAGGTCGCTTTTCAGCCCGATCAAGGACAGCTTCTGCCCCAGCGTATCGTGCAGATCCCGGGCGATCCGCTGGCGTTCCTCCAGCTTCACGAATTCTTCAATCCGTTTGTTGGCGTGCTCCAGCTCCCCCGTAAGCTTGCCGTGCCGGTTCCGGTTATAGGTGGTGACCGGCAGCAGAACAACTGCGATCAAGCAGACAAGCACAAATGGAAGTTGGCCGAGAAACAGCCGATTTTCGGACAGCATGCCGTAGTTAACCGTGGCAATTGTTGTTATCAGATGGACGGTATACAAGGTGATAAAGCCGATTTTGTTCTGGATATTGCCGATGAAAAACGCGAGAAACAGCGAAAAATACACATAACCGAACAGCAGCGCCATCGTAATCGAGATCGCGATTTGCAGTCCGGTCCACAGATACACGCTCCAGCCTTTGGACTGGAATGATAAGACGTAACAAATAAAAAACGCAAGGATGAGTGCGATCCCCAGCACGATCATCCCTGTCTGCGAAGACGAAAAGAAATAAAACGGCAGAATGTAGAAGACTACCCAGACGTACGGACTCAGCCCTGTGCTTTTGTGAAAAATATGATGCCATTTCTGCATGGGCGTTCCTTCACTCCTCCTGCTCTGCTGCGTACCGGCATGCCGGTTTATTGTTACCCGCATTGTACCACACAAGCAGCCCCAAACTTAAGTGGAGGGGCTGCCTGCATCCGCAAGTTTAGCAGGTTTCTGTTTGGGCTCCCGGGCTTCGCGGAAGCTGACAAACGCTTTGGCGTCTTCATCCCACAGCCGGAAGCGCAGCGCTTTGAGGCTGGTGCGCAGCGTGATCGTCGGCGCTTTTTGGAGCGGGGGCGCGGCGTGATGGGCTTTTTCCAGATGATAGTTCGGCACTCTTGGCGCAAGATGATGCACATGGTGGAATCCGATATTCCCCGTAATCCACTGGAGAACGCGGGGCAGCTTGTAATAAGAGCTTCCTTCCGTCGCAGCAAGCACATAACTCCATTCCGGGTCATGCTCGAAGTACGTATCCTCAAATTGATGCTGGACATAAAACAGCCAGATGCCCATCAGCCCGGCAATAAACATCACGGTGCCTTGGATCAGCACAAAAGACTGCCAGCCAATCAGCCAGATCAGCAATCCGTACAGGACCGCAATCAGGGCGTTTGTCATGTACGTATTCAGTTTTTCCTTGCGTTTGGCTCCCCGGCGGTTGAACCGGTACTGCACCAAAAAAACGACTATCGGTCCGAGTCCAAACATCACTAGCGGATTGCGGTAAATGCGGTACGATATCCGCTTCCAGAGCGGAGCCGACGCATATTCGCCAACGGTCAGAATCCAGATGTCGCCGATCCCTCTTTTGTCGAGATTGCCGCTGCCCGCGTGATGCACCGAGTGGCTGTATTTCCACTGCCGGTACGGGCAAAGCGTCAGGGCGCCGGTGATTGTGCCGAGAATGTCGTTTGCGCGTTTGCTTTTGAAAAACGAACCGTGACAGCAGTCATGAAAAATAATGAAGGTGCGCACCACAAATCCCCCGGCAATAACGGCTGCCGGCAGCATCAGCCAAAAGGAAACGTTTAGCGCAAAATAAGCGCCCGCCCATACGAGGAGCAGCGGTCCGATGGTATTGATCAGCTGGAGCAGACTTGTTCGGCGGTCGGTCGTTTCATAGGGAGAGACGCTTTTTTTCAGTTGGCTTAGCTCGGCGGCATGAGGTTTCGGCATAAGAGGCCCTCCTTGATGGGTTGGTATGTTCAAATGGTTATTGATCGTTCATTTGCGGCTTGCAAGGCTATTCCGCTTTCTTTATTATAAGTGCCCGCATCCTGTTCCCAGTAGTCACAAACATCAAGGGTGGGGTATGACATTTATCATGGTTGGGGTGCAGGACGCGATTCAACCTATGCGGTCCCACTCCCCAGTTCATCGGGGGGACGGTAGCCGCCAAGCCCGCAGCTCCGCTAATCAGCTGCCACCAATAGGCACAGGGTGTCGGCAGGCATAGTGCGTCAACAGGCATAGAGTGTCAACAGGCATAGGATTCCAACAGGCATAGAGTGTCAACAGGAAAAGCTCCGCCGCTCCTGCGGCGAGTTTGGACTTCCGGCCGCTGTTGTTTTCGGATTTCCTGATTGGATAAATCATTTAGATGAAGCAATCCGAAAACAAAGGCGGACGCTTCCGCTCCTACAGTTCCAAACTGCCTCCGGATCGGCTCCGCCTCCTGTTTCCTGGCATGTTGTGCTCAGCTACCCTGCGCCTCCAGATCGGCTCCGCCTTCTGTCTCCTGACGTGCTGTGTTCAGCTACTCTGCGAAGCTAGGGCAGCAGCGCCTCACGATAGTTCGCCCTCGCTCCGCTCCTCATGTCCGCAAACTCCGCGCTCTCTGCTGCGGTGGTCGAATATATGCTTGTGCTCCGCACTCGCTTAACTCAACACCACTCTATCTTGTACACAGGGAAAGCCCGCCGCCGCCCACAGGTATTACGGCAGCAGGCATAGTGCGTCAACAGGCAGAGCTCCGCCGCTCCTGTTTCCTGGCATGTTGTGCTCAGCTACCCTGCGCCTCCAGATCGGCTCCGCCTTCTGTCTCCTGACGTGCTGTGTTCAGCTACTCTGCGCTTCCAGATCGGCTCCGCCTCCTGTCTCCTGACGTCTGTGTTCAGCTACTCTGCGAAGCTAGGGCAGCAGCGCCTCGCGATAGTTTGCCCTCGCTCCGCTCCTTATGTTCCCTAGCATAGCCCATAGCCCCGCTGTTCGCGGTGGATGAACACATCTGAGGCATTTCCCGTACCTTCGGCGGGGGTAGACGCCCGCTGCAGAAAAGGCCCAGCTCTAACGCACTATGGCGATAACAGGCTGAACCCCGTCAACATATACAGCATCGCATCGAGGCAAGGTTCCCCCCCCCTCCATCAACAGTCCCGAAGCGGCGGCACAAAAAAATCGGCACGCCCCTTAAGGGAATGCCGATTCAATCTCCTCATAGCGCAAGTCGCCCCGGGCGTTTACGTCGCCTGGCGCAGGTGCTCCTCCCGGAACTCTGAGGGGGTTTGGCCTGTAGCTTTTTTGAACACCTGGGTGAAATAACGGGGGTCCTGATAGCCGACCATAGGCGCGATTTGATACACCTTCACATTGCTGTTGCGCAAAATATATTTCGCTTTCTCCATTCTGCACTGGGTGACATATTCAAGAAACGTATAGCCGCTGATCTGCTTGAACAATGTGCAAAAATGGCTCACGCTCAGATCGGCCAGCTCCGCGGCTTCCTCGATGCCGAGATCCTTGTGGTAGTTATGTTCGATGTAGCGCTGCACCTTCTCCACGATGCTCCGCCCGTCCTCCCGTGCAAGCGTGCGGCCGGACGCATCCATCCACACGCGGACTTCGTGCCGGAAGGCCTCCAGCATTCCGCTGAGCGTGCCGACTTCGTGAAGACGGGCCAGCAGGCCGTCCAGACTCCACTCGTCTTGGGTTTTAAGCTGCTCGAACTGCCTGTGCAGCACGATGGCCAGCTCGGTCAGCAGCCGTTCCGCGCTTTCTTTTTCCAGGGCGCTGGATTCGATGTGAACAGCCAATTCGCTTAACAGGGAGTCGATGCGGTCCACATTTCTTGTGCGTACGCTTTCAAGCAGCGCGTCCTCAAGCGCCTTCGGATATTTAATTTCACCCGGACGGCTTGCCGGCTGCTCTTCCTCCAGGAATACGCCCGCTCCTCCTGTATAAAACTTGCGGTACAGCGCTTTGTCGGCCAGGGAATACACGGTGCTGAGCCGGTCGATCCCTTTGGTTACCCGGCTGATGCCGACAGAACAGGAGAGCTTCGCGTATTTCTGCAGCCGATAGACGATATCCTCCCCCAGCGTCTGTCTGCGCATCTCGGCGTTCGAAGGGAACAGCAGGATCCATTCGCCGCTTTGAAAAGGGAACACCGTCAGTGCTCCATTTTCCATCGACCACTCCTCCAAAATGTTCCGCACCGCAAACAGCCACAGCCGTTTTTCCGCCGCCGACCAGGAACCGCTGAGCGCCCGGTAATCGTCCAGCCGCACAACGGCCATAAAATACGGCTGCTCCAGCTCGCTGTGCTCCAGCCAGCGCAGCTGCTGCAGCGGCCTTGGATGGCCTTCGAGCACTTCCGCGAACATCCGCTCCCGTGCCAGCAGCGACAGCGCTTGCACGGAGTGCAGCAGCTGTTCATTTTCTTTTTGGCGGTCCAGCCGTTTACGTGCGCGCTTCAGCATGTCGGTCAGCTCGTCATGGTCGATCGGCTTCAGCAGATAATCAAACGCCCCCTGCCGCAGGGCTTCCCGCGCATATTCGAATTCCCCGTAACCGCTGATAAAAATAAACGCCAGCTTCGGGTTCGCCGCAAGCACCTCCTTCATCAGCGCGATACCGTCGATGACAGGCATCCGAATATCGCTGATGACGATGTGCGGTTCTTTTTCTTCGATCTCGCGCAGCGCCGCTTCGCCGTTACGCGCCTCGCCGACAATGTCCAGCTGGAGCTCCTCCCATGGGATGGCGGCTTTCAGGCTGCGCAATATAATCGGCTCGTCGTCGACAAGGATCACCCGGTACCGTTCTTCGTTTCCGTTCATCATCAGAACCTCCCGCTTTTATTGCGATCCGGAGCTGCCGGTCAGCTCCCAGTATTGTGTGGACGCAGCCTGGATCTGATCCAGCGCGTCGGCGGCGTCCAGCTCCGCATTCAGCACCCGGGATATCACATCCAGGAACGATTTTTTCACTTCAGGGGACAGCAGGTTGTCATAAGGGACAAAGCTTTCCCGGCCCTCCTCCATCATCCGCAGCACCTGGGCAAAAACCGGACCCGTCCGGGCCGGATCAAACGAAATCCGCATGGAGGGAATGCGCAGACCTTCGTAGACGATCCGTGTCTGCACCTCGGTTGTATACAGCGCCTGCAGCAGCTCCAAGGCAGCGGTTTTACGCGGACCGCTCAAACTGGACGACAAACCGACGCCAATCGTATAACCGCCTGCGATGGAGGTTTCATCTCCCGGATTCAGCACCGGAAACGGGATCACCCCGACCTGCCGTTCGAATTCGGAGGACTGGCTGCCGTCATGGAACAAATTGATGTCCCAGTTGCCGTTCAGGTACATGGCCGCACGGCCGCCCGTAAACTGGCGCACCGCACTTTCGGTGGACAGGTTGTTCGCATCCGGGCTGAACATGCCGGCTTCACTCCAGCCTGCAAGCTTGGCAAACGCCAGCCGGTACGCGGGGTCTGCAAACGACGCTCCCGGTTCCCCTTTAATCAGGGACTCGATCAGGTGCGGACCAGCGTAGCGGTCCATCAGATAATGCGCCATAATGGCCGCGGGCCAGCGGTCTTCGTTGCCCAGCGCCACCGGAATATACCCGCCGCTTTTCAGCTGGAGCATCGCCGTCTGCAGCTCCTCTACCGTTTCGGGCACCTTAATGCCCAGCTTGTTGAAGATTGCTTTGTTGAAATAAAGCGGCTCCGCATTGCCTTCAATCGGCAGTCCGTAAATCTGCCCGTTGAAAGTCCATAAATGCAAGTCTTTAAACTGCCCGGTCAGCCCGTTTGCTCCCGCAAACTCAGTCAAATCCATCAGCCGGTCCGAACGGACATACGGCTCGATTTCCGCTCCGCCAAACAGGACAAACAGGTCGGGCGGCGTTCCCGTCACCATTTCGCTTTTCAGCTTCCGCTCGCGGTGGATGGTCTGGTCTATCCCTTCGAAATTGACTTTGACATTCGGGTGAGTGTTTTGAAACTCGCGTACGACATCTTCAAAAATCGCCAGCATGGGCCGGTCATGCTCCTTCACCCAAAAGTGCCGGAAGGTCAGCGTAATTTTGTCCGGGACCTCCGGCTCCGCTGTCTCCCGGTCCAGCGCCGTGATGAACAACACCGCACCGGTCATCAAGACGGCATAAATTACGATCCATCCCCATCGCAGCAGCCATTTCATGGCCGTCCCCCCTTTGTTCGTTATGTGTGTTCACTGTCGCGTCCGATTTTGGGAACCCGGACCATGATGCTTGAGCCGTAACCCGGCGCGGAACACACCATGACGCCGTAAGGGGGGCCAAACCGCAGCACCAGCCGCTCGTGCACATTCATCAGGCCGACACCGCTGTCGCTGTATTTTTTGCGCGCTTCCGCTTCCCCGCTGCCGAGATTCCGGAGCGTCTCTTCGTCAAAGCCCGGTCCGTTATCTCGGATCAGGATGACGATATCTCCCCGCGATTCCATCGCCTCAATTTCAATTCTGCCGCATTCCTCCATCGGTTCGATGGCGTGATAGAGCGCATTTTCCACAATGGGCTGAACGATCAGCTTTTGGGTCTTAAAGGTCCGCAGCTCCTCCGGCACCCGGATCGAATACGTAAACTGGTCTTCAAACCGGAATTTCTGGATGTCCAGATAATGCCGGACATGATCCAGCTCCATATACAGCGGTATCAGCTCCTGATTGTGGCTGATGCTGATCCGCAGCAGCTTGCCGAGCGAAACGACCATCCGGCTGATGTCCTTGTTGCCGGCCAAAACGGCCATCGAGTTGATCGACTCGAGGGAATTGTAGATAAAATGCGGATTGATTTGCGCCATAAGCGCTTTCATCTCCGCTTCTTTTTTGCGCGCCTGCTCCGTCTGGACCTGGTTCAGCAGCTGCTGGATCTGATCGCTCATCCGGTTAAAGCCGTCAATCAGCGAATCGCTTTCGTCCCCTGCACGCACGCCGACGTGGATCGGCATAAACACGCCTTGCTTCACCCGCTTCATTCCGTTGACCGCACTGCTGATGCTCCGGACCAGCCGGCGGACAAAATACCGGTCGAACAAAAACGCGGACAGTAAGGAAACCATGCCAAGCACCAGAGCAACGTTGCGGATCGAGTCCGATTCGGCAGTGATCAGATTCATCGGCGTGATGGCAGCCAAATACCAGTCCGCATTATGCGACGGCAGGAACGTAATCAGCGAACGCTCTCCCTGATATTCGTCCACATAATAGTTCTGTCCGCCATCATAATCCGCCGCCAAAAAAGGGAAGTCAGCCCGCTCGCCGATCGACTGGCCCGATTTGTTGAAGACGACATTGCCGCGCCGGTTCACGAGCAAAATATCCCCTTTTTTTAGTGTAGCCGCCTCCCAGAATATTTGATCCAGCAGGTCAGGCTTCACGTAGACGACCAGATAACCGATGTCTTCCAGCGAATAATAGTCCTTAATGACTCTGGCCTGCACCAGGTAAGGCTGACTTTCATGCGCCGAACCGTTTTCGCCGGGGCCTGACCAGACCGGCCGTCCTTCCGCCGCCTGCATGGCTCCGAACCAGCTTTGAGCTTTCAGCTCCTCAAACGGCATCGATGCATTGGAATGGTAAACCAGCCGGTTTTTGCTGTAGAGGCTGAAGGCGGTGATCATCGGATGATTCATCACCTGACTGCCGATTTCCTGCTTCCGGTCGTAGCTCAAAGAGGCGCCTTCCCGCTTAAGGGACAGCTGCAGCGCCTCTTGGGTAATCGCCGTATTGGTGATCGCCGTAATTTCGTTCAGCGCGAACTTCAGTTTACGGTCCGTTTCGAGCAGGGAGATCCAGTAAAAGCTGCTGGATTTTTTCTCCATTGCACTGGAGAAATTCAAATAGGTTACCGTACCGAGGACGATAACCGGAATAAACACGAGAAGAATAATAGCGAACAAAATTTTACGGCGGAGCTTCATGCTTGCAGTCCCTTCCTTCCGCTGCTCTTTGTTCTCTACTATTCTCCATCGTTTCGGCGAATTCCTTGGCAGGCCTGCCGCCGGGTGTTAACTTTTTACCGTTAACTTTTAATTGCTCCCGAGGTCAGACCCGCAATGAACCAGCGGCTGAACAGCAGGAAGACGATCAGAAGCGGCAGCGTTGCGGTAAAGGTTGCCGACATGATCATGCCGTAGTCCAGGCCGTCGCGGGTGGTGAACAGCTGCTGCAGCGCGATTTGGATCGTATAGTTCTCCCGGTTCTTCAGCACGACAAGCGGCCAGAAAAAGTCGTTCCATACGGTCATAAAATTCAAAATACCAAGCGTAGCCATCGCGGGGGTAATAACCGGAATGGCGATATTCCAGAAGATGCGGAAATGGCCGCCGCCGTCGATCCGTCCGGCTTCAATCAGTTCGGTATGCACGGCGGTAGAGATATACTGCCGCATCCAAAAGATCCCGAACGCATTAACCATCGCGGGGACGATCAGCGCTTTATACGTATCGATCCAGTGCAGCTTCGCCATGATGACATAAGTCGGCAGTACGCCTAGCTGCTGCGGCACAAACAGCGTACCGATAACGAAATAAAACAGCAGATTTTTGAGCGGAAACTCGTATTTAGCGAATGCATAACCGGCCAATGTACAGAAAAACACGACCGACACCGTGACCATGGATGATACAAACAAGGAGTTACCTAGGGCCCGGAAAAAGTCGGACTTTTCCAGCACCCTGCTGAAGTTATCGAAAAACTGGTCGCCCAGCGTCAGCAGCGGCGGCACATGGAAGACCGCGCCCCGGTCGTTGGTCGCCACGACAAACATCCAATAAAACGGGAATACCGACACGAGCGCCCCGAGACCAAGCAGTACGTAAAATAATATTTTTCCAACCAGTCCCAAATCGTCCGGCTTGCGGTTTTTGGCGCGGAGCTTCGACTTGGGTGCGGATAGGGTACTCACGCTTTTTTCCCTCCCTCGCTTCCGCCCATGCGGTTAGAGACCAGCATCTGCAGAACGGAAAATACAATGGTAATCAGGAACAGCAGCACCGCCGTTGCGGCCGCCGTGCCGAAAAAGCTGTTGCGGAACGCTTCGCTGTACAGGTAGGTTACCATCGTTACGCCTTCCTGACGGGTCGAACCCGTGCCGGATTGGCCAAGGAACACATACGGCTCGGTAAAGAGCTGAAGTGCGCCGATGGTCGAAATCAGCGTAACAAAAACGATAAACGGACGAAGCAGCGGCAGCGTAATGAACCGGAACTGCTGGGAGCGGCTTGCGCCGTCAATGCGCGCGGCTTCATACAGGTCCATCGGAATGCTCTGGAGACCCGACAGGAAAATAATTGCGTTATAACCGGTCCAGCGCCACATGACCATCGTGGAAATGGCGATTTTGACGCCCCACCAGCCGGAATTGAACGCCATGCTGTCGAGCCCAAGCCCGTTCAGGGCCCAGTTAATCATGCCGTTGTTGCCGAACAGGGTACTGAACACCAGTGTGACAGCAACAATTGAGGTGATATTCGGCATGAAATACAAAATGCGGAAGGCTTTTTTGAAGCGGGTCATGCCGGAATGCAGCAGCACCGCCAGAAGCAGCGCCAGCAGAATTTGCGGCACGGTGCCCATCAATCCCATGATGATTGTATTGGAGAAAGAGATCCAGAAGGTTGGATCGCTGGTCACCAGTTCGTAATTTTTCAGGCCGACGTATTTCATCGGACCAAGCGCGTCCCATTTGAAAAAGGACAGGTAAATCGTAAAAAAGATCGGATACAACCCGAAGATTGAAAACAGGATGAAAAACGGCGAGATAAACGTGTACGCCGTAATCCGGCTGCGTCTTTCTTCGGTTAAAAATCGGCGTTTCTTGGGAACGCCGGGACTCATCGTTATCGGCTGAGTCATGTCACACCTCCTGGTGAAGATACATCAAACCGGAGGACTCCCGAAGGAGTCCCCGGTATTTGGATGGCTTGAGACCGACTCTAGCTCCGTTCGGCCAGCGTTTTCGCCTGCTTCACGGCTTCATCCCACTCTGCTTTCGGATCTGCTTTTTTCTCAAGGATGTTGCGCAGCGCGTTTTTGAAGAACGTGTCCGTCTGGTCGTGCAGCGGGCCGTAGTATACCGGTTTAACGCGGTTAGCCGCTTTGCCGTATTCCTGCGCCGTTTTTTGGCCGCTGAAGAATTCGTCCGTGAAGTCTTTGAACGCCGGATCCTCATAGGTGGCCGGGATCGAAGGCATCAGGCCAACCGATTTGAAGGAACCGATCTGGTGCTCTTTGTTAAGCGCCCAGGTAATGAAATCATACGCTTCTTTCGGATGTTTGCCTTCTTTCGGCAGCGTCAGGAACGAACCGCCCCAGTTGCCCGCACCTTCCGGAAGCTGGGTAATCGCCCATTTGCCGGAGGAATCGGGAGCGTTGCTCTTGATATTGCCCGCCATCCAGGCCGGCCCGAGGACTACGCCGAAGCCGCCTTCCGTCATGCCTTGGCCCCATTCGGGCGACCAGAGCGTAACATTGCTGATCCAGCCTTCCTGGATGCCTTTTACGGTAAAGTCATACGCTTTTTTGATCTGCGGGTTGGTGTCTCCGATGAAGGAGCCATCTTCTTTATTGAAGTAAATTTGTCCGTCCGACTGGTCGCGCAGAGCGTTGAACAACAGATCGGTGACGTCCGCAAACGGTTTACCGGTTTTCTCTTTGAACTGTTTTGCTACAGCCGCGAATTTGTCCCAAGTATCGATCGCTTTGCCAAAGCCTTCCGGATCGGTCGGCAGTCCTGCCTTCTCAGCTAAGTCTGTCCGGTAGTAGACAACCGTCGGGCCGATATCCGTCGGAATTCCGATTTGGAACTTGCCGTCGACCGAAGAGGCCTGCTGCCATTTCCAATCCAGATATTCGCCTTTTATGTCGCCGGCGCCGTAATCGTTCAGGTTGTGGAATTTATCCTGGGCGTTAATGAAACGCTCCATGAAGCCGATCTCCAGCTGGAAAATATCCGGTGCGCCCGAGCCTGCCGACAGCGCGGTGGTCAGGTTGTTGTGATGGGCCGTCTGGTCGCCCGTATTCTGGAATTTAAAAGTGATGTTCGGATGTTCTTTGGTGTACTCCTTAGCCAGATCTTCATAGTCGACGATGCCAAGCGTCCAGACGGACAACTCGATTTTTTCGTCCGAGACGGCTTTGTCTCCGCCTCCGGCATTTTTGCTGCCTGCGTCCCCTCCGGACGAAGCGTTGGAAGCCGCAGGTTCGTTACCGCCAGCCGCTTTCCCGTTTCCGCCGTTATTGCCGCCTCCGCAGCCTGCCAGCAGACCGAGCATCATGACGGCCGTGAGCAGCATTGTGCCCCATTTGCGTGTACGCATTCTCTGTACCCCTCTCAGTGATTTCGCTTACAGGACTAAGTGTACAGGAGGCGCTTTGCTTTTTTGAGGAGACAAATTTCCGATTTATGGTGGAAATCCTTCTGATTTATATCTGTTACAGGTCCCTGGTTCCGTAAAAAAACACACCCTCATGAACCCATTGAAATAACTAACCGTTTTTTCAATCTGGATTCGAAGGTGTGTCGATAGTTCTATCTGAAGGTGTGTCAATCCGGACCAGGGGACTTTACTTTTTTTACTTTTCACTATCTGCATGATTGATGAATAATTTGGAGTATGGTAGTCTAAACATAGAGTAGGAGCCGTGCTGGATACACGGCTCCCGTTGTACAACCCGCTATAAGAGCGGTTGGCTTTTAGGTTGGGCCTAGAAATAGACCGTTTCCCTAGCGAGGGCGGTCTATTTCTTTTTGTTTTGGTTCAGAGCCACGACAAGAGCCACAATCAACGTCAGCAGCGCAATTAACAGCGCGCCAAAGCTAATCATGAGTGTCAAAGCATCCTTTACCTCCACAGGCATCACCTCCCTTACGGGAGATTAGCCGACCGCCCTTATGCCGTTGTACTGGATAATTATAACAGACCATGCCTATATAAGGCAGAATCTTTTTTCGGCAGCAGAGTAGGCACCCATGCAGGTGCTTGCACCCATGCAGGTGCTTGCACCCATGCAGGTGCTTAATGGCTCACTCTATGTTTAGATAATATTTAGGAGGGTGAATGCAATCCAATGAAGGATCAGTCCCTGGAGAAAAAAAACGGCGAACTTGTTAGAAAGCAGGTGGCCGAACGCCTGCGCTCCTATGGTTTCGCCAAAACCAAGCCAGCCTTTTATACCCGGTTGTGCGAGGACCGGATCGAGTTCATCCATCTGCATAAGTTCCGAACCGGCCCTTCCTTCAGAGTTCACACCGGCATCCGGTTTCTAATCGATGATATGGACGTTGTTGCATTAAATGGCATCCAAGCCAGCGGTTTTAAAAACGAATATCCTGTCCATTATCATTTTTCCTACCACAAAGACGAGGACACCGTGCTCCGATGCGCCGAACAGATTGTGCTGTTTATTGAGAACGAGGCGCTCCCTTGGTTTACGCTTTGGCATGTAGAATCCAACCTTACTGCCCGGCACGACAGCCCGTTACGGTCTGAACTGGCTCCGCGTTACAGCAAGTTCAAAAGTGGAATTTATGAGGAAAAAGTTGTTCTTAAAAGCAAAACCTTGCTGGGTATTAAGCCATAGGTGTTCCCAAAAAACTCACAACAGCAGCAGCCCAGCCGCCACACCGGCCGCCGCGAACACCACGCCGTAACCAAAATTCCACCATGTGATCCGGTACGGATTCAGCTGCAGCAGACCGCTCAGCAGCGCCACCGTCGTGTTAAAGGTACCCATTGATGAGGAGGCCAGACTGGTAACAATCATCACAACGGCCACACTAACGGGCGGCAGATCGGACAACACCGGCTGCAAAATCACTCCAAACAGTCCCATGATAACAAGCGGATGCACACCGGCTACCGGCAGCAGCAGACCGGCTGCGGCCATAATCACATACAGCAGCAGCGGCTGCCCGGCAAGGGCGGACACCGGACCGGCCAGAAGTTCGGGAATTGGCGTATCTTTCACCGCTCCGTTAAACAGTCCGAAGGACATAAACAGGACAAGCAGATTAGGCAGGCCGGCTATATCCCTCGGCCACTGGGCCCGCGCGGCCAACAGGAACCGCCGTAGCCTCCCCCGTACAGCGGCCCATGCGCAGGCAAACGGGACCATCACAAAGGTTAGTGCCTCAAAAAAAGATACGCCCAGCAGCAGCTGGCAACCGGAGGCAGCCAAAATCAGCAGAGCTAAGCCGGCAAACAATCCGGCGAAGGACCTGCCGGATACCTGGCCTGCCGCAGTCTCTTCATGAACGCCGACAAACGCGACCCCACGGAAGCGCAGCCTGCCTGTCATGGCGGTGAACAGCAGCAATAGGGCCGATACCAGCAGCACAAAAGGCAGGAGGGACAGATAGGAAGCGCCCGTGATGACCGCCGCCATCGCCACCAGCGGTTCGACGGGGCTCCATACGGCAACCGTACCGTATCCCCGCAGAATCGTCATCGCCATAAACCGGCTGCGCACCTCCGGCGGCTGTCCTTTCAGCTGTTTATCCAGTACGCTGTGCGCCAGCGGCACCGCGGCCAAAAACAGAAACAGACTCATAATATAGCTGACAACCGTTGACCGCACAAACAAAAGTCCAAGGTTGTCCGACCGGCCGCTCAACCAGCGGCTCAAATTGCGCGCATATCCTCCCACCCGGATCGTCCGGTTAATGGACGGCAGCACAAACAGCAGCGCAAACAACACTCCATTTGAAGTCATTGCCGTAAGAAAATCGGTTACGCCTGCTCCGCTCCATAATATACAAACTGTGCCCGCGGCAAAAAAGGCAAGACTGATCACACGGAACATTAGCCTTGCCCCAGGCAGCGACACAGCCAGCGCTAGCAGGCAAAGCGCGCCTTCCGCGAGCCGTACGATTTCCGAACCGGTCAGCGACTCTACAATGTACATCCCAAACAGCGCCGTGTATATCCACGCCCACGACGCTTCTAACGTTTTTCTCATCCAATATACTCCCGTCCTTGTGATGTCCCCAGACAGGCTTTTCCGGCAAATCAATTGTCCAGCCGGAAAAATCTGCTGTTATATAAACTGAATTTATGTCGGACAGGAGAAGCGGAGCTGTCATTCAATCGTCCAGTCTATCAGCGGAATCTCCGCGCGCTCATGCAGTTTATTGACCAGCATAACAAATACAGCATCCGGTGTCACTTGTGTTTCATGCCAATGGCAACCGCCTTTGCAAACCGGCCCGCGTCCGGTATACTGGGGAGCGTCCACTGATTTTATGGCAAAGGAGTCCAGGTATGCCCATTAATCGCCCATTATTCACCGACGCCGACTTTCAGGAAGCGCTGGAGCGCGGTTATCCGGTCCGCGTCTTCGAGGATGATCATCTCGTCAACTCCGGCGCCTCGGTCATCCGGTTTACAGACACCGATGTTGTCCTGCAGTCCGGGGTAAGCGAGCTGACGTATTATTCCCGTACCTCCTGCCAGTTTTTTGAGGTGCGCCCTTAACTTTAAGGCGCCGTCATCATGAAAAAGTACCCGGCTTAGGGTCTGCTGCTCCACGCGGAGAGTCAGGCCGAAGGGCGGGTACTTTTTAATGTTGCTTATGTAGCATTGGTTTGTTCAAACCTGCCGGCGGCACGCTTATTTCTTATAGCCGGAATGCGCGCCCATTTTTTCGTTCAAAATGTCCTGAAAGCTCTGCGTTTTTTCTGCGCCGCTATCTCTCTTGGGATCAACGACAGGCTGCGGTCTAAAGTACTGATGATTGAAAGCCATAATATTATGTACGCTCAAGTTCACGATACTCCAGCTCCTTTCGTAAATGTTCCAAAGATATTTCGCATTTGCATTCACACATGCGCAAGTTATTGTTCTATTACCCCATGATTTCCAGGGTTAAACAGGTATTTCGAAATTTTTTTAAGGTTTTGGCAAATTTTTTTTCGCAAACAGTGCGGCCTTATTTTCCTGCACACACTTCATACAAAGAAAAAACCGCCGGGCCGCGATATACGCGCAGCCCGGCGGTTTGCCTCAGGAAGATAAAAAAACGGGTTATGGCTGAAGCGTCAGCTCGTACGCCGCCGCATTCCACACCGCTCGAAGACCAAGCGCCTTAGCCAAAGAACCTCCAGGCACAAGCAGCTTGTCACTGATCTGCACGGGTGCGCCGTCCATCAAAATAACCTTTCCGTCATCTCGCAGGATTCCTTGACCGCCGATAATATACTTTTTACCGTGACCGGTAAGCTCGGTCTTCCCGTAATTCCATTTAACCGTGTAGCCGAGCGCCTCGGCAGCCGAACGAAGCGGCAAATACACTCTTCCGCCGTTGTACATCGCCGGCTGCTCCATCAGCACGGGTTGGCCGTTAACCTTCAAACCGACGGGCTTTAGCAGCGGCTCTGGCACTGCCGAAGAACGGTTTATATTTCCCGTACCCAATTGGCCAAAGATATTGGTTCCCCATGCCATAGCTGTACCGTCCTTCAGCACCGCGTAGTTGCTGTTCTCTCCCTCGGCAAAAGAAACCGGGAACTCTACTCCCTTGATCCTAACCGGAGTGGTCAATTCAAGCTTATCACCCAAATACCGGTTTTTTATGATCCGGACGCTGCCGTCTTTCCCGATAGCGGTCAAACCGTCAAATTTCAGTGTAAGACGATCGATGCCGGGCACTGCGGTGAATTTTTGCAGCGAGCGCAGTTCCGTACCGTCATCCCAGAACCAGTATTCTCCTTTCGTGTTTTTCACCAGGTTAATTCCGTTTCCGGTTTCCGCCGACATGATCGACGACAGGCGGCTCATCGGCTTCATGACAATCGGTTTTGTGCCCGTCCAATCGCCCACCGAAGCCCAGACGGTTCCTTTGTTCGTCACCGCGATTACACTTTCGACCCCTACGGATACAGAGGTAACGTCAGTTAATCCATCTACGCGGGCCGGCTGCCGGGAATACAAGGAACCTGCATCACCTGCCAAGCCGGTGCTCCATAACCACAATGTCCCATCCTTACGTAAGGCGGCATGGACCATCGTGCCGGTCATGATGCGCGACACGCCGTCAATTCCAGTTTGTTTTGTGATTACCGGAAGCCGGGGGGTCTTGCCGTTTGCTGTTTTGCCGTCAGTTGTTTTGCCATCAGTTGTTTTTCCGTCAGCTGTTTTTTCGTCAGTTGTTTTGCCGTCTGCCGTCTTATCCTCCTGCGCCGCTTCCAGCCGGTACACCGTGCCGTCCTTTCCAAGCGCCAGTCCGGACGTAATGTCGGCGATGTTCTTCAGTTCCGGAAGCGTTGTCGGTTTGGCGCTGTCCGGCCCCCCCCAAGCCATCACGCTGCCATCTTTCAAAAGCGCAAAATAGAAGCCGCTGCTGCCGATGGCGAGCTTCTGCACACCGGCCAGCCCGGGAATCTGATGCGGCGCATTGGTCCAGCCGTAGGCTCCCGATTGGCCGCTTCCGAACTGGCCCGCTATGTTGCTCCCCCATACCCATACGGAACCGTCTTTGCCGACAGCAAAGGAGCTGCCGCCCCAAAATCCGCTGGCCGCGTAGATTTCCCGGATTCCGTCCAGTTTACGCGCGCCCGCTTCCGCGGCCTCCGTTTTTCCTCCAATCGGGCACACCGCAAGAATCACGGCTATAATCAGTGCGGCGTACCGCTGGCCCTGCCGAATTGGTTTATACATAGCTTATCCCCTTTCCTATCCCTTTTTTGTCTTCTTGTTAGACGCATTTCCCTGCCAAAAGGTTGTGGAACAATATGGTATAATAAACCTGTTTTCTAAGTGGATGAAACGATTGCGGAGGGATTGGAATGGGAAAGTTTATTGGGTTTGTGCTGCTGTGGCAGCTGGTCGGCAACCCGCTGGCCGCGATTGTCATTTTATTTGTGATCCTGTATATTTTGGACCGGCGGTTTGTTGGTCTGTTTCCCAGTGTGACCCAGCCTTTCCGCAGGCTGCGGCGCATTTCCAGGCTGCGTACAGACATTTCGCTGAACCCAAACGATATTTCGGCTAAGTTCGAACTGGCCAGACTGCTGGCAGAACGCAAGCGCTACGCGGAGGCTAAGGATCTGCTGACAGACATCGGCAGCCGCTACGAACAATCCGCTGAATACTGGGTAACGCTTGGGGAATGCTGCCTGAAGCTGGGACAACTCCAGGAGGGCGAAGGCCATATGCGCACCGGACTTACGCTAAATAACCGGGTGCTGTACGGAAGCCCCTACCTTCGTTTGGCGGAGGCTTACCGCAAAGCGGACAGCGCCAAGGCGCTGGATTATATCGGCAAATTCCAGGACATCCAGTCTTCCTCCAGCGAATCTTATTACCGTCTCGGCTCCATTTACCGGCTGCTGAACCGGCGCGAAGAAGCCAAGCGCGCATTCGGCGAATCGCTGGCCGTTTACAAATCGCTCCCCAAATATTTAAAACGCAAAGAGCGGAAATGGGCCGTACGCAGTTTTTTTGCCCGTTTTCGCTAAAGCATACAAATATTATGAAAAAAATAAACACAAAAATCCTGTCAGCACTAGCTGACAGGACTTATCAGTTCTTTTTGAACCCTTCAGAAGTGACTCCGAACTGTGTAATTGGGGGTATATAAGTTGGCAACGATTGTTGTATCCCATTTTCCAAGGTATTAATCTGCGTTTTTGAAGGCACTAATATCTTCAATTATAGAACTAATCAACGTTAGTTCAATGTTCTTGATCTTCATAATGTTTTCAATAATAACATCGTAATTTTTATAGATCCCTTTTTCCTCTATAAAGAGGTTACAGTAAAGAACTAAATTTCTAAGTTTCAAAGCCTCATTGATCAACAAGTCCACTTCTTTTTTTATCAAAGGGCTGGTAGTAAAGGTGCTTGTGGCCAATGATAATAACCTTTTATGTTCAAACAACAAATGGAATGGATGGATGGCAAATGGCTGTCCCACCATAGTATTCTTCTGTTTTTCTAGCATTTCCGCCATGATATCATAAATCTCCAACCCAAGATATCTATTATCTTTTCTTAGGATAGTTCGAACGCTGTTATTCACCCCAATATATTCTTTAAGGACATCTAAAAAATCTGCTTGGGAAAAGTTCAGTACTGTTTCATAGTAAAATTCGTTTGGTTCTAAATACTGGTTCGTTTTCTCAATTGCCCATATTCCATTTAAATAATCTGTGGACCACTCATCCCGAAACTCCGAATCCTCTTTGAGTGTTATTTCATCAAATGAAACCCATTTTTCCCCATAGATGCCCTTCCAAAAATCATGACATAAAAATTCTTTCTTGGACAAGTCAAAACCCGAGATAAAAACTTCATGTGACCCTCCATCAGGAAGTTCTCTAATAAAATAGATATAATTTTCATTTTTAATTAAATCCACTAAAAAATCATGAAAGTGCCACTTACCTAAAATCATATCTTTTTTATAAACTCTAGAAATCAACATGGGACATGTCGATAATTTAAATTTATGCCATGGATAGTATTGGGAACAAAGGTCTAATCCATATCCCCCTTTTTCATCATGATGTAGAATAACTAATAAGTAATTGTGAAAAATCCAACTGAGAGACCGCTTATTTATATCGAGTATTGAAAACAAATTTGCATGATGCGGGTAAGTCGTAATTAAGGGCTCATATATTTCTAGTGTTTTTTTATCCATTACTGATGCTCCTTTATCATACACCTTAGGATTTTGCTTCGGAAATACCTAAGAAATTCACTTCTAGACGCGTGAAAGATAACGCCTTCATAGTTTTAGCTTGTCTGTCCCCCCATTCCCTTCTTCAACTCCATTATTAATTCGTTAGTTGCCCTAACTTCCTGCTCTCTAATCTCATCTAGTTGGTATACCATTTTTTCTATGAGTTTCGCGTCATTTGTGAACATGTATTTTAATGACATGTTTCTAATATACTCAAGTTCTTTTGCAAGTCTGCTAAAATGATTTAATAGGTTTGAGTCGTTAAGGAAGCCATGCGACAAGCAAAATTCAAGCCTTTTGACCATAATATTCTTATGATCGTACAAAACCTGCAACGCTCGTATATCGAAGTGCTCTCTAGTTCCATTAATTAAATCCGTCAACATGATTATAATGGCGTTATACACATTAATTCCGTAATATGCCTTTCTCCTTTTATTTTCTGAAGAAAACATAGCGTACATTGAAAAATTATTATGAAAATCTTCCCCTGCTAAATAACACTCTAAAGATCTGGTTACTAATTCTACATTAAATTCATGAACAATTTCGTGATTAAATGTACATAGATGAATAGGGATATCCTGGTTGTTAACTGCAGAATTATATGCGTCTAGAATGTCGGAATAGGTATTTGTAGAAAACTGATATTTGCTATTTTTGAAAAAAGCAGCGGTTTGAAATATTTCTTGCTCATTATC
>NZ_JBHOFD010000049.1:0-40645 GCF_046543445.1 Paenibacillus nanchangensis | reverse complement strand
GTTTTATGCATTTTTATGCATTGCTCCTTGTCGCTGCTCTGCCGCCGCTCTGATTTGCGCCCCTCGTGTTGCAGGCCTATACTAAAAAGGTGGATATTTCAATCTGGGCGAAAGAAGGTAGAGCATGGAAGAAAATCATAACGGAGTGTGGCTGGAACAGCATATCGTACACACAAGTAATACCGACCTGAACGGACAAGCCAAGCTCTCCTTTCTTTTAGATATGCTGCAATGGGCGGCGGATTCGGCTGTTGGCGCATTAGGCGTGAGCTTGGAGAAGATGCTGGATGCCCAAATGGGCTGGATGATGATTACTCTCGATTTGGAGCTGAAGCAAACGCCCCGGCAAGGCGAGTCGCTGACCATTAAAACATGGAGCAAAGGAACCAAAGGGGCGCTGTGGCAGAGGGACTACCGGATTTTTGATGCAGCGGAGAAAGAAATTGCTTGTGCGCGGTCCATTTGGGCTCTGGTGGACACAGATAAACGTAAAATACTTAGACCTTCAGCGTTGCCCGTGGAGGTTCAACACTATACCGGCGACTCGGTTGGAGAACCGCCTTCCAAGGTCTCGCTGCCGCAGGAGCTGCCGCTGACTGAAGTTTACACATCCTCTGTCCGGTACAGCGGCCTCGATCAATATGGACATTTGAACAATGCCCGGTACGGGGATTTATGCTGTGATGCGATCCCGGTGGAGCAGTGGTCGCAGCAGGAGATCCGCCGCTTTATCATAACTTATCAGCAGGAAGCGAAGCATGGAGACGAAATTTGGATCCATACAGCGGTAGATGAGGCAAACGGTGTAACCTGGATACGCGGTGCGGATAAGGCTGACAAAGTCTATTTTGAAGCAATGATGGAGTGGAGCCGTTTGTGAATTAACGCAACTTAATAAATCAAAAGCGCAGATGGACAAGTAATTTCTCTTGAGCCGCTGCGTTTTTTTGTGTACAGGATTTTGTGTCCAGGATGTAGTTATAAAGTCGGGTGATTGTAAAAAATTGCTCACTTTGGAAAACGGACAGGATTTCTGCAGTGTACAGCGAACTATCTTAGCAGGGAGTTATAAGAAATTTGAACGATCAGGGGGCCAGCTTATGTTAAAGAAACCTTACGAGGAACTGCAATCCGGGCTTCGCACCGGCGATTTGATTCTTTTTAGCGGCCAGTATGAAATCAGTAAAAAAGTCGAGAAGCTGGAAGGGAGCCTCTGGTCCCATGTCGGAATGGTCGTCCGCATCCCTGAAGTTGAAATTCCGCTGCTGTGGGAATCTACGGCATTGACCGATCTGCCTGATGTCCTAAAAGACGATCACATAACAGGGCCCAAGCTGGTGGACTTAAAGGCAAGGATGGAAAGCTACGGCAAAGATTTGATACCTTATGTAGCCCCCCGCTATGCAGTCAGGCCGCTTGAAGTGGAACGGACCGGCGAGATGATCTCGAACCTGCATGCTCTGTTCACAGAACTTCACGGGATCCCGAACCCCGGCGAATGGAGAATGATATGGGATGTAGTCCTAGGCCGGTATTTCCATCTGCGCTCCAAACTGGACTGCTACACGTGCAGCGAGCTGGTTGCGGAATCTTTTGTACATATGGGATTGCTGAACAAAAACACCGTCATTAACGCTTATATGCCAAGCGATTTTTCCAGCGACGGACATCTTAAACTGTTAAAGGGAAGATTCGGCGATGAGATCGAGATCGACCTTACCGGCAGCGCCGTGCCGCAATAATTTAAACGGATGACCATGCTTCAACTGCTAATGAGACACTTTTTCCGGCAAAAAGCAGTGCTGCGGATGGCTGTATCCGCATTGGCTGGGCTGCTGGTGATTTTGGTATTGTTGTTGGTTTCCGGCGATGTCTCGGCCGCTCCAGATCATCTTGATTCGAGCAGCGGGCTGCGGTTCGGTGCCGACTTGCAGCAGGAGATGATGATTCTGGAAGATCCGGAAGGCGGGATGCTGATTGAAGAAGCAGCGGATCCTGCCATGGCAGCCCGGTATGTCCCTTACCTGACAAGCGGTTTTGCAGGGACGCAGACCGATTCCGTATACTGGGTCAGGCTTGATTTGTTTAATGATGCGGCAGAGATAAAAGAAGTTTTGCTTGTGCTTGCCAAACCGCATCTCAGTAATGTGACGATGTACCAATATAATGAGGCCGGCGCTCTGATTCGAAGCGTCAAGACGGGCCGTTCGCTTCCATTTGAAGCCCGGGAGTACCGGCACCGGAATTTTGTTTTTCATCTGAAGCTCGGGCAGAATGCGGGGCAGCGTCTTTACTTTCAGGTTCGGACAGACAGCTATTTGCAGCTTCCGATGACTCTTCAGACTCCTACTACTTTCTACGAAAATGAGCAGCGTGCGAACCTGCTGTTTGGCATGTATTACGGCGTCATGATCGTAATGGCACTCTATAATCTCTTCCTGTACTTATCCATCAAAGATCGCTCCTACCTCTATTACGTGCTGTTTATTATCTCCTTTGCGGTAACGCAGGCGGTTTGGGACGGACTGGCATACCAGTATTTATGGCCGGGGAGTCCAGCCTGGGAACGTATGTCCAATCCGGTCTGTACGCTGCTTACCATTTTGTTCGCTTGTGCCTTCTCGCAAAAGTTTTTGTCCGTGCCGAAATACGCGCCGCGGCTGGGAAAAGTGAACTACGCCTTTATTGCCCTTTTGCTGCTGTCATTGGCCGCGATGCCGTGGATTTCTTCAAGAGAAGCAACCAAATTGGCCGTATATTTGGCCTCGGCAGGGATTGTATTTTGCATGATAAGCATTGCGGCCGTGCGGTTTCGTGACCGGTCCGTCTATTTTTACACCGGAGCTTGGATCGTGCTGTTTGCCGGAACCTTTTTGAATTTGCTGGCGGCGTATAAGCTGTTTCCTTTGAATTTTTGGTCCCTTTATTCCGTACGTATCGGGTCTGTGGCGGAGACCATTTTGCTGTCGCTGGCTTTGGCAGACCGGTTCAACAGTATCAGGCAGGAGAAGCAGGTGGAACAAAAACAAGCCGCACTGCTCAAACGGCTTCATGAAACGACACGCAAACTGACAGCAACGCATGAACTGGAGCCTCTTTTGCGGGATACGCTGAACAGCTTGTCCGAAGTTACCGGATGCGGGCAAGGACTTATTTGGCTGGAAGGGGGACAGGGGGAACAGCCGGTTGTCCAAATCGGGGATTTGGATCATAAGAGATGGCAGGCGCTTATTGCGGATACAAGTTCTTTTGTGCAGAGGGCGCTGGAGACACAAACACTGCAGTGGGCGATGGCCGACGAAGAGCTTCATGTAACAAGGGGGCTCAAGGCTAAGACGGGAATAGCGATCCCGATCGGCTACCATGAGCGGCCGCTTGGCGTAATCGTGCTGTTTAGCTTTCAATTGAAGCGGTTTAGTGAGCAGGAAGGCGAGATTTTTGTGGATTTTGCCCATCAAGTGGGGATTTCCATTGAAAATGCGCGATTGTTCGCCGAAACCAAACGCCTTGCTTCGACCGACGGGCTGTCGGGAGTGTTCAACCGGACCCAAGTGTTAAAAGAAGCGATGCGGCAGCTGTCGCAGTGCCGGAATATGGGACAGTCGCTGTCGCTGATTATGGTGGATATTGACCATTTTAAAAGCATTAACGACCGGTTTGGCCATCTGGCCGGAGACCGGGTGATCCAGGAGACGGCCCGGCGGCTTACGGAAGCCCTGGCGCCAAATGGACTGATCGGAAGGTATGGAGGAGAAGAATTTGTTGTGGTTCTTCCCGGCGTTCCGGAAGAAGAGGCCGCCCGTCTGGCGGAGCAGCTGCGGCGGCAGGTTGCGGCCGTTCCTTTTACGCTGAATAACCAGCGGCTGGACTGCACGATCAGCCTGGGTGTCTCCTCAATGACGGATGAGGTTAACAGTGTGACAGGCTTAATCGATCAGGCCGATCAGGCGCTGTACCGGGCAAAAGAGAGCGGGAGAAACTGTGTGAGACGATATCAGGCCGCTCAATAGATGAAGGGAACAGACCGTGGAGTGAATTCGTGCGGTCTGTTCTTTTTGGGGTACGGGAGAGTGAAACCGGTTAGAGCAAACTTAACGGGATGTAAATTTCACTCACTGAATCTTTGTGATGCGGCCCCAGGTACGCCGGTCCATAAAATTCAAATTCAAAAGGCAAGCTGAGGCGGTATTCCGTTTTAGGGAGCCATAAGCCATAGATATATTTGTAG
This sequence comes from Paenibacillus nanchangensis, assembly GCF_046543445.1. Taxonomy (NCBI): domain Bacteria; kingdom Bacillati; phylum Bacillota; class Bacilli; order Caryophanales; family Paenibacillaceae; genus Paenibacillus; species Paenibacillus nanchangensis. The sequence continues at coordinate 36,417 of NZ_JBHOFD010000049.1, read as the reverse complement.
GTGGAGGCGACTTCTTGGGAAGGACCTCTGTGCAGAAATTTGGCATAACGTGCTGGCGGTATACGGAAAATGGGGAAGGATCCGCTGTTCGCGTCCTGTTCAGATGCGCTGCAAAGGAGGGCCCCCTCCAGCCTTGGATAAAGCTCCGCATTTATACTATTGGAATCCAGTTCGCAGGCGCATAAAAAGGCAGTCCCAACCCCGCTGTCAGCTGTGTTAGACCAGCAGCCGACCTGATAATACCGCTCCGGGACAAGCCGGCCGCTAATGGATGACACCTTGCTGAACAGTCTCGACCACGCCGCCGAGATGACGGAAATGTCGGACTGCAGGGAAACGGCAGCCCCCTGGAGTATGATTTCTCCGCGTTCAATCAGCTCCGGCGGTTCACCGTTAATGGAAGCAAGATGCGGTAAATCCTCTTCCCGCAGCGGGTGAAGCAGAGGGAGCATCGACACGTGACCGAGTTTGCGCATTTCGGCCGGGGAGAGGCCGAGACAGCGGCGAAAAGCCCGGGTAAACGTCTCGTAATGATTAAACCCGTAATCCAAGGCGACATCCAGCAGAGAACGGTCCGGTTGTTGGAGCAGGGTCAACGCGCTGCTGGTGATTTTGCGGCGAAGGATGTACTCGCCCGGGGGGATACCCGTAAACGTCTGAAACAGACGAGTGAAATGAAAGAGGGAATACCCGGCATGGGCGGCAAGCTCTTGCACAAGCAGCGGATCGTGCAGACGGGCTTCGATCACCCGGAGCGTATCTAGTATGAGCCTGCGGTTATCCATAATCCCACCTGCAATTCAATTTGATCAGCTTCCGCTTAGGCTTTTACTCTCTTGGAGCAAACGATACCCACTCTCCCCAGCCGCGGGCGTATTCAGGAACGCGGACCTCCTGTACGCGGTCGGTGCTGGGATAATAAGCTTTGATGTCGAGGACGGGCGTACCCGGATAGGCATCCAACCCCTCAACAAGGACCACACCGGCGGTTTCATCGACAGACAGGATGGACACTACGCTGAGTCCAATCGGATTGGGGCGCACAGGGGAACGGGTGGCAAATACCCCGCATTCCGGCGCTTCGTAGGGCGGTGTGGTACGGGTTGTGCGGCGGTACATCTCATCGGAGAACTCGTGCAGCCACCACAGCACCTGGCAGTGACTAAATTCGGACAATCCCTTGAGTGCAGGAGTGTATTTGGGAAGGAACGTAAGGCAAATTCCTGCTTCGGTCTCCGCAACATATCCTAATGCATTTACAGTATAGCAATCCACAGGTTGCATTGGCTGTGACTCCTTTCAAGTTTGAATAACGAATACACTACTGATTGTAACGTTCCCGGACTGCTTTCAGCTTGATGTTATTTGCTGTCTTGTGGTGTGAACCCGCTTCCTATCTTCTGCGGCAGGCATGGTATAATAAAGGGCGGTATGGAAAGGAGCGAGTTATGAAAGCACTGGTATTGGCGGAAAAACCGTCCGTAGCCCGCGAAATCGCGCGGGTGCTGGGATGTAAAGACAAGCAAAAAAGTTACATGGAAGGACCCAAATATGTCGTCACCTGGGCGCTTGGGCATTTGGTCGGCCTGGCGGAGCCGGAGGACTATGATCATAAATTTGCAAACTGGGCGCTGGAGGATCTTCCGATTCTTCCCGGCCGGATGAAGCTGAAGGTGCTTCGTGAGACGAACCATCAATATAAAGCGGTGCAGCATCTGATGAAGCGTCAGGATATCGGCGAACTGATTATCGCGACGGACGCGGCGCGCGAAGGAGAACTGCTGGCACGCTGGATTATGATGATGGCCGGGTGGAAAAAGCCGTTTAAACGGCTCTGGATCTCCTCCCAAACGGATAAAGCGATTAAGGAGGGTTTTGCCGCGTTGAAGCCGGGCCAGCAGTACGACCGGCTGTATGAGTCGGCCCGGTGCCGGGCGGAAGCGGACTGGATGGTCGGTTTGAATGTTACGCGGGCGCTGACCACCAAATTTGGCGCGCCGCTGTCGGCCGGACGGGTACAGACCCCGACTCTGGGGATGATTATGGACCGGGAAAAAGAAATCACCTCCTTCCGCTCGCAGGAATACGAGACGCTTGCGGCGGATTTTGGCGCATTCCAGGCGGGCTGGCGCAGTGCTGCCGGCGACGGCCGTCTGTTCGACAAGGCAGCGGCTTCAGCGCTCGCCAAGAAACTGGAGGGCCGGCGCGGCCGGATTGCAAAGGTCCAGAAAAGCGAAAAAACCGAACCGCATCCCTTAGCGTACGACCTGACGGAGCTGCAGCGGGACGCTAACCGCAAGTTTGGTTTTTCGGCTAAACAGACTTCAAGCGTACTGCAGCGTCTGTACGAGCAGCACAAGCTGGTGACGTATCCGCGGACAGACAGCCGGTATTTGAGCTCGGACATGACGTCCACGCTGAAAGAGCGTCTGGAAAGCGTGGCGGTGGGGCCATACGCCGCTGTGGCGCGTCCTCTTTTGCGCAAGCCGCTGAATATTACGAAACGGATTGTGGATGACAGCAAGGTCAGCGACCACCATGCCATAATTCCGACGGAGCAGACGGTGCTGCTGAATCAGCTGAGTCCGGAGGAGCGCCGTCTGTATGATCTGATCGTCCGCCGGTTTATCAGCCTCTTTTATCCGCCGGCCCGTTATGATGCGGTATCGGTGACGGTAACGGTGGACGGCGAAACGTTTGGTGTCAAAGGGACAACGGTCAAAGACGCCGGCTGGCGCGAGGTTTACGGCGGAGATCTGAGCACGGATGAAGAGGACGATCAGGCGGCGGAGGAAGAAGCCGCGGCGCGTTCGGTTAAACTGCCGGAGCTGCGCCAAGGCGAGGAAGTTACGGTCCGCCGCTGTATGCTGAAAGCAGGGCGGACACAGCCGCCCAAACGGTACACCGAGGCGGCGCTGCTCACCCAGATGGAGAAACACGGCCTTGGCACACCGGCGACGCGGGCGGACATCATCGAAAAGCTGGTCAGCTCGGATACGATTGAACGGCAGGGAAATTCCCTGCATCCTACGGGAAAAGGCAAGCAGTTGATCGAGCTGGTGTCTCCCGAGCTGCGCACCCCCGGTTTGACCGCCCGCTGGGAAGCGGAACTGGAGCGTATCGCCAAGGGGCAGGGCAAACCCGAGCCGTTTCTGCAGGGCATCCGGGGTATGGCGAAGGAACTGGTCGCTGGTGTCAAAAACAGCGCGGCCGAATACAAGCCGCATAACGTATCCTCCAGCAGCTGCCCGCAGTGCGGCACCCGGCTGCTGGAGAAAAAAACAAAACGCGGCAAGCTGCTGGTTTGTCCGGCGGACGACTGCGGCTACACCCGATCCGGAGAAAAACGGCTGTCCAACCGCAGATGCCCGCAGTGCCATAAGAAGATGGAGCTGAAAGAGGGCAAAGCCGGATTGTACGTCCAGTGCCTGGGCTGCGGAATCACCGAGACGGTTGACAAGGACGGCGGCGGCCGCGTCAACAAACGCGAGCAGCAAAAGCTTGTACAGCAGTATTCGAAGCAGGAGAGCCTTGGCACAAGCCTGGGCGATCTTTTGAAAGCGGCGCTTGAGCAAAAAGACGGCAAGTGATGCCCGGACTAAACCATTTACAACATTAGAGAGGGGGCGTCCCATGTCATCCGGTTTGGAGAGCGCTCAGCCCGCCGTTGAGAGCAGAACGGCTGCAGGCGCGCGGACGCGGAAGCTTTTTCTCGCAATCGTCTTCCTGTACTGGTTCTCTTCCTATATCTACGTTCCCGTACTGTCTCCTTATGTGGAGCATTTAGGCTCCAGCTATACCATGATCGGAATGGTGCTGGGCGTCTATGGCTTGATGCAGATTGTGCTGCGGATGCCGCTCGGAATCGGCTCGGATGTGCTGAACCGGCGGCGGCCATTTATTCTGCTCGGCCTTGTGGCGAGTGGTGTCAGCTGCCTGATGTTCGCTTTCGGGGCATCGCCGGGCTGGGCCCTCGCGGCCCGCGCGGTGTCGGGGATTGCAGCGTCGGCCTGGGTCGTCTATACCGTCATGTATGCGGGGTATTTCCCTAAAGAAGAGGCAGGCAAAGCGATGGGGATGATGCAGTTCGTCACCGTGTTGGCCCAGTTGACCAGTATGCTGATCAGCGGTTCGCTGGTCGACGCCTGGGGCTGGCCGGCTCCGTTTCTGCTTGGCGCGGTCATTGCGGGGATTGCTTGTGTGCTGACGATTCGTCTGCCGGAGCAGCGGCAGGAGGAGCGCGGCGGAGCACTGTCCTTCCGCGATCTTGCGCCTGTGATGCGGGAGCCAATGCTGCTGAAAGTATCGATGCTGTCGGTGCTGGCCCACTGTGTGCTGTTCGTGACCATGTTTGGCTATACGCCTAATCAGGCGCTGAAAATAGGGGCGGACACCGAAAGCCTCGGCTGGCTGACGCTGTCGTTTATGGCGCCCCACGCTTTGGCAACGCTGTATGCCTCCCGCTTTTTCAGCAGGCGGCTTGGGGAACGGGGAGCGCTGGTGCTCGGGTTTGCGGGCAGCGCGGTGTTCACGCTGCTCATTCCCTACGCGGACGGGCTGGGAGCGCTTTGCGCAACACAGATCGGCAACGGGTTTATGCAGGGGATTATTTTTCCGCTGCTGCTGGCTAAATCGGTAGCGGAGGTGGAACCGGGCAAACGGGCGACGGCCATGGGTTTTTATCAGGCGGCTTACGCGGTCGGCATGTCGCTCGGTCCCGTCATTGCCGGCCGGATCAGCTCGGACTACGGTTTATCCGGCGCTTTCCGGCTTGCCGCCGGTGCAGCAGCAGCCGCAGCAGTTCTGGCCTGGTTCTGGCTGCAGCGCCAGAGAGACCGCAGACTGGAGACAAACGGCCGGTAGGGTTTAACCGGCTGATGGGCGGATCAATAAACGGAAACCGCATAAAATAAATTTACAAGGTGCGTATCGATTCCGGCGGTTTTTACGTTTATGGGGGTAGACAGAACAAACCAGCCCAAAAAGGAGGGAGCGGGCATGTTGATGATCTACCGGCAGAGCCATAAAGGGGCGGACGCTGCCAGGGATACCGAAGAGAACCGGCAGACACATACGGCTCGCGGCCAGGACAAAATAGGCGAACTGGCGCGGCTGCACCAGGCAGAGCTGCTGCGTTACTGCAGGCATTTGACCGGCTCAGCCTGGGAGGCCGAGGATTTGGCCCAGGACACCTGGATCAAGCTGGCCGGGGCGCTGGCCCGTAAATGGGAGCAGCCGGAAATCTCGCGCAGCTATCTGTTCAAGGCGGCCTATCACGTCTGGATTGACCGCTCGCGCCGCAAACAGCTGACGGTAACGCCGCTGCCCGACGAGGGGCTGCCCGGTCCGGCCGCCGATCCGCTTGAGCTGCGGGCCGCGATGGAATCGCTGATCGAGCGGCTCCCGCCCGGCCAGCGGACGGCCGTGCTCCTGATCGACGCGCTGATGTATACGCCCGCCGAAGCCGCCGAGCTGCTCGGCACCACGCCGGGCGCGGTCAAAGCGCTGCTGCACCGGGCGCGGCGCAAGCTCGCCGAAACAGCGGAGGCGGAAAAGCGCGGAGATTCAGCCAGGGAATCGGGACGATCCGGCAGAAAGCCGGAGTCTAACGATAACCGGGTCCGGTCAGAGCGGCGTGTGGATGAAAAGGTCGTCAGCGCGTATATCAAGGCTTTTGCCGAACGGGATGCAAAAGCTCTCTCCCTCCTGATGAACGATGCCAGCCCGCTGGATCTTGTTCCTGTCGTGACCGGATGTCTGCCGGCTTCTCAAGGCCGGACGGATAAACGGAACCCCAGCCGTATGCTAATGACTGCGGCATGACGAGGAGGACTTGGAATGAGCACCTTTATTCCCTATGTAATCGAACAGACGGAACGCGGCGAACGGTCGTACGATATTTATTCCCGCCTGCTGAAGGACCGGATTGTGTTTCTCGGAACGGCGATTGACGATAATGTAGCGAACAGCATAACTGCTCAGCTGCTGCTGCTTGCGGCGGAAGATCCGGAAAAAGACATCCACTTCTATATCAACAGTCCCGGCGGCGAGACATCGGCGGGGTTCGCTATCTATGATGCCATGCAGCATGTGAAGCCGGATGTGCAGACAATCTGCACCGGCATGGCAGCCTCTTTTGCAGCGATCCTGCTGCTGGCCGGAGCCAAAGGCAAACGCTGCGCGCTCCCGAACAGCGAAATCATGATCCACCAGCCTCACGGGGGAGCACGGGGGCAGGCCGCCGACATTGAGATCAGCGCGCGGCGGATTCTCCGCATCCGGGAACGCCTGAATGCCATCACGGCCGAACGGACAGGTCAGCCGCTGGATAAGGTGGCCGCCGATATGGACCGGGATTATTTTATGTCGCCGGAGGAAGCTCAGGCGTACGGGATTATCGACCGGATTATCGTTCCGTAGTTCTGTAAATGATAAGCCCCTTAGACGTTCATTCCAGGAATGGCGGCTGAGGGGCTTGTTTTTTTGCGCAGCGGTACGCGTTGTGCTTGCCCGCCAAAGAGGAATATAATAAAGAAGAAGGCAATGCCGCCGCGTTAAAAAGGAGGTGCCCCGCTTAAGCAATGCAATCTGTGCTTCTGGTCTGGTTTGTGTTTATTAATATAGTAGGATACCTCGTTATGTCCGGAGACAAGGACAAAGCCCGCAAGCGGCGGGAGCGGGTGCCGGAGAAGACGCTGTTTCTGCTGGCGGCAATCGGCGGCGCTCTCGGCGTACTGGCGGCCATGTATGTCAGGCGGCACAAAACCCGCCACATCTCGTTTGTCGTCGGCATCCCCGCCCTGCTGGTGCTGAACGCGGTGCTGTACGGGTATCTGCTGCGGTAAAAGTTTTGCAGTCTCTATTCCTTATCGAAAGAGGTGGCGTATATGTTGTTCTCCAAAATTCTGCTCGCGTATGACGGTTCCAAAGCGTCCAACAAAGCGCTGGACAAAGCGGTTGAACTGGCGAAAGCGGCGCCCGGCTCCGTCCTGCACGTCGTACACGCATTCGAATTCCCCCGGTTTTTTATCGGTGAAGCCCTTGCGCCCCTGCCGGCTTCAGTCAACAAAGATTACTACGACCTGGCGGTGCAAACAACGGAGGAAGTCAAACAGCGGCTGGAAGGCGAAGGCCTCCATGTTCAGGTAGAGCTGCTGCAGGGTTCTCCGGCTGAAGTGATTTTGAACTACGCCAAGGAGCACGGAATGGATGCGATCGTCATCGGCAGCCGCGGCCTGGGCGGCATCCGCGAATTCGTATTGGGCAGCGTCAGCCACAATGTGGTGCAGAACGCGCGGATTCCGGTGCTGGTCGTCAAATAGAATATGAACGGATAAAGGGACGATTTTTCGCGTTCCCTTTTTTTCTGTTAAGGCATTTTGCTGGAAAACCCTATTTTCCGTTCAAAAAGCGAACAATGAAAACTTGGAAATTGTCAATGTTCGGGTTTGAGTTGACACCGGGTGTAGGGGGTTGATACACTGTGGGTATGAACTCCTCGTATAAATCCGGGAATATGGCCCGGAAGTTTCTACCCGGAACCGTAAATTACCGGACTACGAGAAATAGGGCGATGAAGCGATAGGGCTGGCACGGTTGACCGGGCGTTCCCGCGCGCCTTTTTCCGCGTCTTCTCTGAAATGGGGAGAGACAGGAAAGAGGAGATTTCCCGCCCGTTTCCGTACCGTCCGATTTTCCGCCCGGGGCTAAAGCCCGGATGGGAGTCGGGCTTTTTTATGGGATGAAGCATGGGATAGACGATAATAACCCACTATACAGACTGAAAGGCAGGTTGAACCATGTCGCTGCAGGTAGCCGTTATTATGGGCAGTACTTCGGATTGGGAGACGATGGAGCACGCGTGCAAGGTGCTGGACGAGCTGGAGATCGGATATGAAAAAAAAGTGGTGTCCGCCCACCGCACGCCGGATCTGATGTTCCGCTATGCGGAGGAAGCCGCGGGCCGGGGCATCCGCGTCATTATCGCCGGCGCGGGCGGGGCCGCGCATCTGCCGGGCATGGTGGCCGCCAAGACGGCGCTGCCGGTGATCGGCGTGCCGGTGCAGTCGAAGGCGCTGAACGGCCTCGACTCGCTGCTCTCGATCGTCCAGATGCCGGGCGGGATTCCGGTGGCGACGGTGGCCATCGGCAAAGCCGGCGCCACCAACGCCGGACTGCTCGCCGCGCAGATGATCGGCGCGTTTGATCCGGACGTGCAGGCGCGCGTGCAGCGCCGCCGTGACCGGATCCGCGACGAAGTCCTCGAAAGCAGCGACAGCCTATGAGCGGCGGCATGAAGGCGGAACGCCAGGCGCGCCGGCTGCCGCCGGGCTCCACGGTAGGCGTGCTGGGCGGCGGCCAGCTCGGCCGGATGATGGCGCTGGCCGGCACGGCGATGGGCTACCGGTTCGTAACACTCGATCCGGCCCCGGACTCGCCGTGCGGGCAGGTGACGCCGCAGATCACCGCGGCGTACAATGACCGGGACGCGGCGCGGGAGCTGGCGGCGCGCGCGGACGTGATCACGTACGAGTTCGAGAACGTGGACGCGGGCGTAGCCGCGCTCCTCGAAGAGGAATCGTACGTGCCCCAGGGCAGCCGGCTGCTGTATACGACCCAGCACCGGCTGCGGGAGAAGGCCGCCGTCGAAGCCGCCGGCGTGCCTGTGGCGCCTTACCGCAAGGTGGGCAGCCTTGCGGAGCTGCGGGAGGCGGCGGAAGCGCTGGGCCTGCCCTGCGTGCTGAAGACAAATACCGGCGGATACGACGGGAAGGGGCAGGCGGTCATCCGGACAGCGGACGAGCTGGAGCCGGCTTACCGCCGCCTCGTCCCGGAGGAACCGGCCGCTTCCGGAGCGGTGAGCGGACAGCAGGTCGGAGCGCATAACGTACCTGGAAGCCTCGCGGACAGGCCGGAACCGGAGCTGGTGCTGGAGAAGTTCATCCGCTTCCAATGCGAGCTGTCAGTAATGGCGGCGCGCAGCGCTTCCGGCGAAGTACGGAGCTTCCCGCCGGCCGAAAACATCCACGTGAACAACATCCTGCACCTGTCCATTGTGCCGGCGCGGGTGCCGGAAGAGGTGAGCAGCCGGGCCTGCGAGCTGGCCGAACGGCTGATTTCCGGCCTGGACGCGGTTGGACTGCTGGCTGTCGAGATGTTCGTGACCGAAGACGGCGAACTGTTCGTCAACGAGCTGGCGCCCCGGCCGCATAATTCGGGGCATTACACGATGGACGCCTGCGCAACCTCGCAGTTTGAGCAGCATGTGCGGGCGGTATGCGATCTGCCGCTGGGCGATCCGGCGCTGCTGACGCCAGTGGTGATGGTTAATGTGCTCGGCCAGCATCTGGACGGAGCGGTTGAGCGTTTTTGCGGACAAGACGAAACAGCAGCCCGCTTGGGGGTTATCCCCAAGCTTCACTTATACGGCAAGACGGACAGCAAGACCGGCCGCAAAATGGGCCATATCAATCTGCTCTGCAAGAACACGGACGATGCGCTTGCCTGGGTGGAAGAAACTAACCTTTGGAGGAACTGACAAACCATGATCGAACGATACAGCAGACCGGAAATGCGGGCCATCTGGACCGAAGAAAATAAATTCAAAGCCTGGCTGGAAGTAGAGCTGTGCGCCTGCGAAGCCTGGGCGGAGCTGGGCGTGATTCCGCGCGAGGACGCCGAAAAGCTGCGCCGGAACGCCTCTTTTGACATCGACCGCATCAATGAGATTGAGCTGGAGACCCGGCATGACGTGATCGCCTTTACGCGTGCGGTATCGGAAAGCCTGGGGGCGGAGCGCAAATGGGTGCATTACGGGCTGACCTCCACCGACGTTGTGGATACGGCGCTTGGGTACCTGCTTCGCCAGGCAAACGAAATCCTGGAGCGGGACCTGCTGAACTTCATTCAGATCCTGAGAGACAAGGCGGTTGCCTACAAAGATACCCCGATGATGGGGCGGACGCATGGCGTGCACGCCGAACCGACGACGTTTGGCCTCAAAATGGCGTTGTGGCATGAGGAAATGAAGCGGAACCTGGAGCGCTTCCGCCGCGCAGCCGATGGCGTTCAATTCGGTAAAATCTCCGGCGCAGTCGGCACCTACGCCAACATCGATCCGTTTGTTGAAGAATTTGTCTGCCGCAAGCTGGGCACCAGCCCGGCTCCAATTTCGACGCAGACGCTGCAGCGGGACCGCCATGCGGAGTATATGGCTGCGCTGGCGCTGATCGCCACCTCGCTCGACAAGTTCGCGACGGAAATCCGCGCGCTGCAGAAAAGCGAGTTCCGCGAAGTGGAAGAGGCTTTTGCCAAAGGACAAAAGGGCTCGTCGGCGATGCCGCACAAACGCAACCCGATCGGCTGCGAAAACATCTCCGGCCTCTCCCGCGTCATCCGGGGCCATATGATGTCCGCTTACGAAAATGTGCCGCTGTGGCATGAACGGGATATCTCGCATTCCTCGGTGGAGCGCATTATTTTGCCGGATGCGACCATGCTGCTGAACTACATGCTGAACCGGTTCGGCAACATCGTGAAGAACCTGACCGTGTTCCCGGAGAACATGAAACGCAACATGAACCGCACGTTTGGCGTTCCGTTTTCGGGCCGCATTTTGACGAAGCTGATCGACAAAGGCTGGAGCCGGGAGCAGGCGTACGACACGGTGCAGCCGCGCGCGATGCAGGCCTGGGAGACCCAAACGCAGTTCCGCGAGATTGTGGAAGCGACGCCGGAAATTACGGCAGTGCTGAGTCCCGAAGAGATTGAAGATGCGTTTAATCCGGCGTGGCATCTGAAGCATGTCGATACGATTTTCCGCCGGTTGGGGCTGATCTAGTCCGGCAGGCAACAGGCTGTAGTAGTTGGACGGCGTTAAGGCTGCGAGGTGCAGGCAAGAGGGCTTCAAGGCAGCCGCGTCCGTTTTTTATTGTATATCCGCGTTACAACCGATAGGAGGACAAGTCATGGCACACCCTGCCGTATCCACAGCCGTGGATCTGGTTGACGCTCCGCTGCTCTACAAAGGCAAAGTCCGGGAGCTGTACGATTTAGGAGAGCATATGCTCATTGTCGTCACTGACCGCATTTCCGCATTCGATTACGTGCTGGACCCGGCGGTGCCGGACAAAGGCAATGTGCTGAACAGGCTGAGCGCATTCTGGTTCGGATTGACGGAGCACCTGATGGAGAATCATGTCGTGCATATTGATGTGGAACGCCTCGGCTCCATCGCCAAAAATCCCGAGCTGCTGCGCAACCGCATTATGGTGGTCCGCAAAGCGCAGCGGATTGATATCGAATGCGTCGTGCGGGGTTACGTGACGGGCGGCGGCTGGAGGCAGTACCAGCAAACGGGAACAGTCAACGGTATCCGGCTGCCGGAGGGCATGCGCAAAAACGCCAAGCTGCCCGAACCTATTTTCACCCCAGCAGCCAAAAACGATGTCGGGCACGACGAAGACATTCCGTTCGAGAAAATGCAGGAGTTGATTGGGCCGGAGCTGGCGCAGGAGCTGAAGGAAAAAAGCCTGCATCTGTATGCGTTCGCCAGCGCGTATTGCGCCGAACGCGGCATTTTGCTGGCCGATTGCAAATTCGAATTCGGTATTCTGGACGGCAGGGTGATAGTGATCGACGAGATGTTTACGCCGGACGCCTCCCGTTTTTGGGCGGAGGATAAATATGCGCTGGATGTCGAAATCGACAGCATGGACAAAGAGCCGGTCCGCTCGTATCTTGCGGCTTCGGACTGGGACAAAAACAGCCCGCCCGGACCGCTCCCGGCGCAGGTCGTGGAAGAAACAACCCGGCGGTACCTGGATATTTATCACCGGTTGACGGGCAAAAGCCTGTAGCAGTGCTGCTGTTTTTTTGCCTCAAGGTGTTCTGCAATTATAAATCTAGCAAAATGGAATCAAGCCCGCTATCGGCAACTGGCAACTATCGTGAGTAATCATTAAGCCCGCTTCAGGCGCGGATATTAGGAGGAACTACAAGCATATGTTAAAAGCTTCGGTATATGTCACTATCAAAAAAAGCGTGCTGGATCCCCAGGGTGTGGCTGTGCAGGGCGCGCTGCATTCCATGGGATTTCAGGAAGTGGAAAGTCTGCGGATCGGCAAGTATATGGAATTGACGCTGGATACCGACGACCGGGCCGAAGCGGAAGCGCGGCTGAAGGTCATGTGCGAGAAACTGCTGGCCAACACGGTGATCGAGGATTACCGCTACGAATTGGAGGACTAACCCGATGAGATTTGCTGTGCTTGTCTTTCCAGGTTCCAACTGCGACATCGACTGTTACAAAGCGGTAGAGGAAACGCTTGGCGAACCGGTGGATTACGTGTGGCACACCGCGACCGACTTGTCCGCGTATGACTGCATCCTCGTGCCCGGCGGTTTCTCTTACGGCGACTACCTGCGCTGCGGCGCCATCTCGCGGTTTGCGCCTGTAATGAATGAAGTGGCTGCGGCTGCTGAACAGGGCAAATACGTGCTTGGCATCTGCAACGGGTTCCAGATTTTGACCGAAGCCGGATTGCTGCCGGGAGCACTGCTCCGCAACAACTCCATGAAATTCCGCTGCCACGATTCGGTGCTTAAGGTTGTTAATAACGAAACACCGTTTACCCAAGAATACGCCAAAGGCGAAGAAATCGTTATTCCGATTGCTCACGGCGAAGGCAACTATTACTGCGACGAAGCTACACTTGAAGAATTGAAGGCGAACAACCAGATCGTCTTTACCTACAGCGACAATCCGAACGGCTCGGTCGCCGATATCGCCGGCGTCTGCAACCGGCGCGGGAATGTGCTCGGCATGATGCCGCACCCGGAACGCGCGGTCAGCAGCCTGCTTGGTTCGGAGGACGGCAAACGCATGTTCACATCGATACTGAAACAATGGAGGGATTCGCATGGCGCAGCAAGTATCCGTTAAGGAACCGACCGCGGAGCAGATCCGTGACCAAAAAATCTACAGCCAGTTCGGCGTGTCGGACAGCGAATACGAGCTGATCTGCTCTTTTATGGAGCGCCTCCCGAATTATACGGAGATCGGTGTATTTAGCGTCATGTGGTCCGAGCACTGCGCGTATAAGAACTCCAAGCCGCTGCTGCGGCGTTTCCCGGTGAGCGGACCCCGCGTCCTGATGGGACCGGGCGAAGGTGCGGGCATTGTGGATATCGGCGACAATCAGGCCGTAGTGTTCAAAATCGAAAGCCATAACCACCCGTCGGCAGTCGAGCCTTACCAGGGCGCGGCTACCGGGGTGGGCGGCATTATCCGCGATATTTTTTCCATGGGTGCAAGACCTGTGGCGCTGTTGAACAGCCTGCGTTTTGGCAAGCTGGAGAGCGACCGGGTTAAATATCTGTTTGAGCATGTCGTCTCCGGCATCGCCGGGTACGGCAACTGCATCGGCATTCCGACGGTTGGCGGCGAAGTGATGTTTGACAACAGCTATGACGGCAACCCGCTTGTGAACGCAATGTGCGTTGGTCTGATCGATCACGACAAAATCCAGCGCGGCGTCGCCAAAGGCGTCGGCAACCCGGTGTTTTATGTTGGACCGCCTACGGGCCGGGACGGCATCCACGGTGCCACCTTTGCGTCGGTTGAGCTGAGCGAGGAGTCGGAAGCGAAGCGGACGGCGGTGCAGGTCGGCGATCCGTTTATGGAGAAGCTGGTGATGGAAGCTTGTCTGGAACTGATCGACAGCGGGATCGTGCTTGGCATTCAGGATATGGGCGCGGCAGGTCTGACCTGCTCCAGCGCCGAGATGGCGAGCAAGGCCGGCAACGGCCTGGAGCTGTATCTCGACCAGGTGCCGCAGCGCGAAGAAGGCATGACGCCTTACGAGATGATGTTGTCCGAATCCCAGGAACGGATGCTGTTTGTTGTTGAGCCGAAGGATGAGGCGCAGGCGATGGAGATTTTTGAACGCTGGGGCGTGATTTGCGCCAAAGTAGGCAAGGTGACCGATGACGGACGCCTGAAGCTGTACCACCACGGCGAGGTTGTCGGCGACATGCCGGTCAACGCGCTTGTGGACGAATGTCCGGTGTACAACAAGCCGTCGGAAGTGCCGGCTTATTATGAAGAAGGTGCGAAGATCGACACGCTGCGTTACGACGAAGTGACCGATCTGGGCGGCGCGCTGCGCAAAGTGCTGGGATCGCCAACCGTGGCCAGCAAGGCATGGGTGTACAACCAGTACGATTACATGGTGCGCACCAGTACGGCGGTACGTCCTGGTTCGGACGCGGCGGTGGTTACGATCCCGGGCACCCGCAAAGGTCTTGCCATGACGACGGACTGCAACGGCAGATATGTGTACCTTGACCCTGAAGTGGGCGGACGGATTGCGGTCAGCGAAGCGGCGCGCAACATTGTCTGCTCGGGCGCCGAGCCGCTGGCGATTACGGATAACCTGAACTTTGGCAGTCCGGAGAAGCCGGATATTTTCTGGCAGATGGAAAAAGCGGTCGACGGGATGGCCGAAGCCTGCCGCGTGCTGGATACGCCGGTTATCGGCGGGAACGTCAGCCTTTACAACGAAAATGCCGACGGCGCGATTTACCCGACGCCGGTTGTGGGCATGGTCGGCCTGGTGCAGGATGTGGATCACATCACCACCCAGGCGTTTAAGCAGGAAGGCGACGCGATCTTGCTACTCGGCGACACGCGGGGCGAGCTTGGCGGCAGCGAATTCCAGTACGCCGTTCACGGCGTAACGGAAGGTCGCCCGCCGGCGCTGGACCTTGCGGCGGAGCGGAAGCTGCTGGACGCGGTGCTTGGCGCCATCCGCGGCGGTCTTGTCCGCTCGGCGCATGACGTGTCGGACGGCGGCCTGGCCGCGGCGCTGGCCGAAAGTGCGATCAGCGGCGGCATTGGCGCGAACGTAACGCTGGCCTCCGGCGGCTTGCGGCCGGATGTGGCGCTGTTCAGCGAAAGCCAGTCGCGTATCGTACTGACGGCTGCGCCGGATCAGGCGGAAGCCCTCCGCGCAGCAATTGAGGCAGCGGGCGTGCCGGTGCAGGTGATCGGCACCGTCGGCGGTGAGCGGCTGCGTGTGGAGATTGACGGGAAGCCGGCCCTTGACGAGCCGGTAGGCGAGCTGAAATCCGTGTGGGAGGATGCCATTCCATGTCTTATGCAATGAAGACCGGGAACAAGCAGACGGAGCCCCGCCTGTGGACCGGCGACTATTATAACGAAGGTACGGTCTCGGGCGATATTTTTGATACCTTGAAGGAAGAATGCGGCGTTTTCGGGGTCTTCGGACACCCGGATGCCGCTTCCATGTCTTATTACGGGCTGCACGCCCTGCAGCACCGCGGAGAAGAAAGCGCGGGGATCTGTGTGGCGGACGGCTCGAATTTTAATTATCACCGCGGTATGGGCCTCGTAAAAGAAGTGTTCGACAAAGACCGCATCGCTTCGCTTGTCGGAAATATGTCGATCGGGCATGTGCGCTATTCGACAAGCGGGGACAGCCGGCTGACGAACGCCCAGCCGCTGGTGTTCAAGTACCGGGACGGCGATCTGGCGATTGCCACCAACGGCAATATCGTCAACGAGCCGGGGATCCGGCGGCAGCTGGAGCAAAGCGGTTCGATTTTTCAGACCACCAGCGACACGGAGGTGCTGGCGCATTTGATTGCCCGGTCGCCGAAGGATTTTGTCGAAGCGGCCAAGGAGGCGCTGCGGCAGCTGGTCGGCGGCTTTGCATTCCTTTTGATGACGAACGACAAAATGCTGGTCGCTTCCGATCCCAACGGCCTGCGGCCGCTGGTGATGGGACGCATTGGCGGCGCGTACGTGTTCGCGTCGGAGTCCTGCGCGCTGGAGACGATTGGCGCGGAGCTTGTGCGCGATATTGAGCCGGGCGAGCTGCTGGTGCTGGATGCGGACGGGCTGTACGAAGACCGCTTTACTGAGCCGCAGCGGAAGGCGCTGTGCGCGATGGAATACATTTATTTTGCCCGGCCGGACAGCGATTTGAACGGCTCCAATCTGCACTCCGCCCGCAAGCGGATGGGCAGCCGCCTCGCGATTGAGGCGTTTGTGGATGCTGACATCGTGACCGGGGTGCCGGATTCGAGTATCTCCGCCGCCATCGGCTATGCGGAGCAGACCGGCATTCCGTACGAGCTGGGGCTGATCAAAAACAAATATACAGGCCGGACGTTTATCCAGCCGAGCCAGGAGCTGCGCGAGCAGGGCGTAAAAATGAAGCTGAGCGCCGTCCGCCGCGTGGTGGAAGGCCAGCGTGTCGTCATGATCGACGATTCGATTGTCCGCGGCACCACGTCGCGCCGGATCGTTAACCTGCTGCGCGAAGCGGGCGCGGTCGAAGTGCATGTGCGGATTACGTCGCCGCCCTTCAAAAATCCCTGCTTTTACGGCATCGACACGCCGGACCGGCGCGAGCTGATCGCTTCCCGCCAGTCAATCGAGGAGATGTGCCGCGAGATTAACGCGGACTCGCTCTCCTTCCTGTCGCCGGAGGGGCTGATCGCCTCCATCGGCGGCAATAACATTGGCGACTACAAAGGCGGGTTGTGCCTGTCGTGCTTCGATAACGATTACCCGACGCAGGTGGATTTTGGCGGGGAGGAGAAGGAAGGGTGCGGATGCTAGGGGGATCAACCCCCTAACTCCCCCTTTATAAGGGGGACCCCGGAGGGCCAGCCCTCCGGCCACCCGGAAGGTTGTCGCGAACGGCAGTGTTCAACTTTGGGGTGGAACAACCCCCTAACTCCCCCTTTATAAGGGGGACCCCGAAGGGCCAGCCCTCCGGCCACCCGAAAGGTTGTCGCGAACGGCAGTGTTCAACTTGCTAATCGGCTTTGGGTGCGGATGCTCGCTTGCCGTCCCTGTCGGGACCCGCTTTACGGCGCAAATGGCCCGGCGGCGCAATGCTTGCCGGGCTAGCAGCGGCTGTTAGCTTGACGCAAAGGCGCCGGGGGCTGTTGCTCTGCAATGCGCCCCCAAAAGCGGTCGGCTGTTTGCTTAACGCAAAGGCGCCGGGGGCTATTGCTCTGCAATGCGCCCCCAAAAAGCGAGCGGCTATTGCTCCGCAATACGCCCCTAAAAGCGTGGGCTATTGCCATCGCAATACGCCAAAAACACGCGGCCGCACGCCGGAAAGCTATACCTGTTTGCTGAGCTGTACGATCGTTTTTTGCTTAACAGACGAAGCAGATCCTAAAGGGGTCATCCCTTATTACTTGAAACGAGGTGTCACGAGTGTCGGAAGCGTACAAAAAGGCCGGAGTGGACATTGCGGCCGGCAATGAAGCGGTAGAACGGATGAAAAAACACGTGAAGCGCACGTACCGTCCCGAGGTCATGACGGATCTGGGCGGCTTCGGCGCGCTGTTCGGTCTGGACAAAAGCAAGTACGAAGAACCGGTGCTGGTGTCCGGCACGGACGGCGTCGGCACGAAGCTGAAGCTCGCTTTTGCAGCGGACCGCCACGACACGATCGGCATCGACGCGGTGGCCATGTGCGTAAACGATATCGTTGTGCAGGGAGCGGAGCCGCTTTTTTTCCTCGATTATCTGGCCTGCGATAAGGTAGTGCCGGAAAAAATCGAAGCGATCGTATCGGGCATCGCCGAAGGCTGCCACCAGGCGGGCTGCGCGCTGATCGGCGGCGAGACGGCCGAAATGCCGGGCATGTACGCGGAAGGCGAATATGACATCGCGGGTTTTACGGTCGGTGTAGCCGACAAGGCAAAGCTGATCACCGGAGCGGACATCGCTCCTGGCGACGTCGTTATTGGCCTCGCGTCGAGCGGAGTGCACAGCAACGGATTTTCGCTGGTGCGTAAGCTGCTGCTGGAAGAAGGCGGATACGCGCTGGATGCGGTGCTGCCGGAGCTTGGCAAACCGCTGGCGGACGTGCTGTTGGCGCCAACGAAGATTTATGTGAAGCCGCTGCTCGGGCTGCTGGAGCAGGTGAAGGTAAAAGGGATGGCCCACATCACGGGCGGCGGATTTATCGAAAATATTCCGCGCGTGCTGCCGGACGGGGTCGATGTCGAAATTGAGCACGGAACTTGGCCGGTCCTGCCGGTGTTTGAGCTGCTGCAGCGCCAAGGCAGCGTGTCGAACCGCGATATGTTCACTACCTTTAATATGGGCATCGGCCTGGTGCTTGTTGTCGAAGCCGCCGAGGCGGAACGCGCGCTTGCGCTGCTGAAGGAAGCAGGCGAGGACGCTTACCTGATCGGCCGGGTGACGGAAGGAGAACGTAAGGTAGTCTTCAAGGGAATCGAGGTGTGATGCCGATGAACCGGATCGCTGTGTTTGCCTCGGGTACAGGCGGCAACTTCCAGGCGCTCGTTGATGCGCAGCGGGAAGGGCGGCTTGGCGGCGGTACAATCGAACTGCTCGTCACGGACAAGCCGGAAGCGCGGGTAACGGAGCGGGCGAAGACAGCGGGGGTTCCTTGTCTGGCCCTTCGTCCAAAAGATTTCGCCGACCGCGCGGCTTACGAACGCGAGATTGTGGCGGAGCTTAAGCGCCGGGAAATCGGCCTGGTGGTGCTTGCCGGGTACATGCGTCTGATCACCCCGGTGCTGCTGGAACCGTATGCCGGTAAGATCGTGAACATTCACCCGTCGCTGCTCCCTGCGTTTCCGGGCAAGGATGCCGTTGGACAGGCGTTGGAATATGGCGTGAAGCTGACTGGCGTTACGGTTCATTTTGTCGATGGAGGCATGGATACCGGACCTGTGATTGCCCAGCAAAGTGTACCCGTCAAGGAAGACGATACGCATGAGTTGTTGTCGGCCCGCATTCATGAGGTCGAGCACGTGCTGTATCCTGAAGTGGTTGCGGCGCTTGCCGCTGGACGGGTGCGGCTGGATGGGCGAAAAACTTTTTTGGCTGAAAATAGGGAATCGGTATAGCCTAAGGGCTGGCGGGCCGCAACCGCTTCTGTGGCGTCTGTTCACTGGAGGCTCGTTCGTAACAGGGACTTGCGGCTGCTTGTAAAAAGGGAGCCGAGGAAGATGCGGCAGACACTCGCAATTCGCAGAATTTGTGAGCAACGGACATCCGCAGCAGTTGTGTCGAATCCGCTCCTGGCGCGGCCGCCACGGAATGACGCCATCTTTTATTTCTCGGGAAATAGCGTGAGATGAGGCGGAAGCTGCCGGATGGCGCAAAACGTGGCGGACAGAAGGGAACAAATTAAGCGTGGTAACGTTTTGTGCATTGTAAACTGCCGAATTTAGGCAGTGGAATGATTCGTTCTCGAAAAGTCCGCGGTCCTCAGGATGCCCGGATATCTGGGCGAAAGGGATGGCGAATAAGTTACGGTAGCGGAGCGCGGTACGGCAGCTAAGTTGATTGCAGGACGGATCGTCAGCGATAGTTTCGGTATTTGCCCCGCTATTTAGCGGACGTTTTGAAATACAGCCCAGCGGAGGCGGCATGGAGGCAATTTGATTATAGGCTGGAGCGTCAGCGATATTTTTGGAATGCTCCTCTATTTTCGGACGTTTTGAAATACAGCCCAGCGGAGGCGGCACGGAGGCAATTTGATTATAGGCTGGAGCATCAGCGATATTTTCGGTATATGCTCCTCTATTTTCGGAAGGTTTGAAATACAGCCCAGCGGAGGCGGCACGGAGGCAATTTGGAACTGCAGGAGCGGAGCGTTCGCCTTTATTTTCGGATTTCCCCCGCTGAGTAGAATATAAGAAATCCGAAAATAACAGCGACCGAAAGTCCAAATTCGCCGCAGTGACGCCGCAGCTCCTCTGTATTCTAATACCCAACGTAAATAGACCGACCCGAAAATAACAGCGACTGAAAGTCCAAATTCGCCGCAGTAACGCCGCAGCTCCTCTGTATTTCTTATGGGCCACCTTTTGTTATAGCGGAGGCCCCACTCGAAATGGCGGCTCGGATTCACCCGTCAGACATCTGCACTTCCTAGTGCAGCCTACTGAACAATATCACAAATACGGAGGAGGATTTTCAAAGTGAGTATCAGAAGAGCGCTGGTCAGCGTATCGGATAAGCAGGGCATCGTGGAGTTTTGCCGGGAATTATCCCAGTTGGGCGTAGAAATTATTTCGACAGGCGGAACCAGCACCCTGCTGGCAAAAGAAGGCGTGCCGGTAATCGGGATCTCCGATGTAACGGGTTTCCCCGAGATCATGGACGGCCGCGTCAAAACGCTGCATCCCGCCGTACACAGCGGCCTGCTTGCGGTACGCGATAACGAGGAGCACATCCGGCAGATGGAAGAGCTGGGGCTGGGCTACATCGATCTGGTGGTCGTGAATCTGTATCCGTTCGCGCAAACTATTGCTAAGCCGGATGTGTCCTACGAAGAAGCTATCGAGAACATCGACATTGGCGGTCCGACGATGCTGCGCTCTGCGGCCAAAAACCATGCGTTTGTCAGCGTAGTGGTCGACGCAGGCGATTACGGCACGGTACTTGAGGAAATCCGCAGCGGCGGCGATACGACGCTGGAGACACGCAAGCGGCTGGCGGCCAAGGTGTTCCGTCATACGGCTGCTTACGATGCGCTCATCTCCGATTATTTGTCCCAGGTGACGGGCGATCCGCTGCCGGAGCGTCTGACGGTAACTTACGAGAAAATCCAGGACCTGCGCTACGGCGAAAATCCGCATCAAAAAGCGGCGTTCTACCGCAAACCGCTGGCTGCTACCGATACGCTGACTGGGGCCGAGCAGCTGCACGGCAAGGAGCTGTCCTACAACAACATTAACGACGCCAACGCGGCGCTGCAGATCGTCAAAGAATTTGACGAACCGGCCGTTGTGGCGGTCAAGCATATGAATCCATGCGGCGTGGGCGTGGGCGAAAGTGTTTACGCAGCCTACAAAAAAGCGTACGACGCCGACCCGACCTCCATTTTTGGCGGCATTGTCGCAGCGAACCGGATCATCGACGCGGATACGGCCAATCTGCTGAAGGAGATTTTCCTGGAGATCATTTTGGCGCCGGGCTTCACGGAGGAAGCGCTGGAGATTTTGACGAAGAAAAAGAACATCCGTCTGCTCCGGATCGGCCACATTGGTGCGGCGGCTGAGCGCAAGAGCAGTTATGTCGTCACCTCCATTGACGGCGGCATGATCGTGCAGGAAAGCGACGTGCATTCCCTGAATCCCGACGAGCTGCAGGTGGTAACGGACCGGCAGCCGACGCCGGAAGAACTGAAGCAGCTGCTGTTCGGCTGGAAGGTCGTTAAACATGTGAAATCGAATGCCATCGTGCTGGCTGCGGACGACATGACGGTCGGAGTAGGCGCAGGGCAGATGAACCGGGTTGGCGCAGCACGGATCGCGATTGAACAGGCGGGAGAAAAGGCGAAGGGCGCGGTGCTGGCATCCGATGCGTTTTTCCCGATGGGCGATACGCTTGAGCTGGCAGCAAAAGCCGGCATCACGGCTGTCATCCAGCCGGGCGGTTCGATCAAGGACGAGGAGTCGATCAAGGTCGCGAACGAACACGGCATCGCCATGGTCTTTACCGGCGTTCGGCACTTCAAACACTAGGAAGCGGAGGCAAGGAGCATGGATATTTTGGTCATCGGCGGAGGCGGCCGGGAGCATGCGATTATCTGGAGTTTGTCAAAAAGCCCGAAAGCGGGCCGGATTTATTGCGCGCCTGGCAATGCCGGGATCGCGCAGCTGGCCGAATGCGTTCCGATCGGCGTGTTTGAATTCGACAAGCTGACGGCGTTTGCCAAGGAACGGAACGTCGGTCTTGTTGTGGTCGGCCCCGATGATCCGCTGGCGGCGGGAATCGTGGACGCTTTTGAAGCGGTGGGGCTGCCGGTGTTTGGTCCCCGGAAAAATGCGGCGGAAATCGAAGGCAGCAAGACCTTTATGAAGGATCTGCTGCACAAATACGGAATACCCACGGCAGCATACCGCAAGTTTGACGACTACGAGGAGGCGCTGGCTTATCTTCGCTCGCAGCAGGCTCCGATCGTGATCAAAGCCGACGGGCTGGCGGCGGGCAAAGGCGTAACGGTTGCCCGCACGATGCCGGAAGCCGAAGCCGCGCTTGCCGACATTATGGTGTCGAAGGTGTTCGGCGAAGCGGGCAGCCAGGTGGTCATCGAGGAGTTTTTGGAAGGCCAGGAGATGTCGATTCTGGCGTTTGTCGACGGGGAGACGGTCCGCCCGATGCCGGCGGCCCAGGATCACAAGCCGGTTTATGACGGCGACCTGGGTCCCAATACAGGCGGAATGGGTACTTACTCGCCGCTCCCGCACATTGACGGCGCGATTATTCAGGAAGCGGTGGAGACGATTATCCGGCCGACGGCCCGTGCGCTTGTGGCGGAGGGACGGCCGTTCACGGGAGTGCTGTTTGCAGGGCTTATGATATCGCCGGACGGCAAGCCAAAGACAATTGAGTTCAATGCCCGGTTCGGCGATCCGGAGACCCAGGTTGTGCTGCCGCGGCTGCGCACCGATCTGCTGGAGATTTTTCTTGCCGCAGTGGAAGGCCGGCTTGCGGATGTCGAAATCGATTGGAGCGATGAAGCGGCTGTATGCGTAATCCTCGCTTCAGAGGGATATCCGGGCAGCTACCCGAAAGGCCTGCCGATTACAGGGCTGGAACCGTCGGAGGCGCTGGTGTTTCATGCCGGTACGGCCCGGGACGCGGAGGGCAGGCTCGTTACCGCAGGCGGGCGGGTGCTGGGCGTTGTTGGACTGGGGCCGGACATTGCGGAAGCGCGCGCTGCGGCTTACCGTGAGGTGGAGATGATTCATTTTGCAGGGAAGCAGAGCCGGACCGATATAGCAGCCAAGGCGTTGATCGCCAAGTAACCGGGGGAAATTGGGTAAACGGGGAATCCGGAGAAACCGGAAAAACCGGAAAAGCCCGAGAATCCGGAAAAGCCCGAGAATCCGGAAAAGCCCGGGAATCCGGAAAAGCCCGGGAATCCGAAGAAGCAGGAGAAACCAGAGAACGCCAGGAAACTCGGATAACCCGGAAAACCTGGAAATTCGGGTTTGAAACGCCCCAAATCTATTTTCGTGTATTCGCCCAATAATTGAAAAAAATGTTGTAATAAGTCCCAAAAAAAGACTGACAAGCGCCCCGCTCAATGCTATAATACAATTCGTACGGGGGAACAAGTACGGAAACAGATAGATAGAATGAAGGGCCTTTCCTGCAGAGGGAAGGCCTTTTTTCACCGTGTATGAAGGCATAAATGCTTGCAGCTCCGCGGTTTACCGGTTTTCTCAAGCCCCAGGTCACCAGCCCGGAAACGTAAAGCAGCCTGCTGGGGCCTTCCCATCGGAAACATGCGCATCCTGCTCAACTGAGCGGGGAAATGCTGTCTATGCGAGCGGGAGCTGAGAGTTGAACCGGGAAGACGCTTATCAAAACGGCTAGAGTGATGTAAAATAGCAACAGACTGCTAGTACGCTTGTTACGAGTTATTTTTGGGGAAAATACGGCATGACCGAATAACGGATCTGCCTGATCTCCTGAATGGAGCAGTGTACTGCATGGGTTGTCATAGTGTAAGGAGGACGAATGAATGAACAAGCCCGGACGGAACGATCCTTGTCCCTGCGGGAGCGGTAATAAATACAAGCGGTGCTGCCTGGAGAAGGATACCGCCGCTCAACGCACCTATATGCAACTGGTTGGAAGCGGTGCCCCGGCGGCGCCGCAGCCGATGAGCCGGGTGGTCGGCTATGTGGTGGATCCGCAGCAAGAGGCCGTGCAGGAAGAAGAGCCGAAGAAAGTGACGCTTGCCGGACTGAAGAAGATGGTGAACCGCGAGCTGGAATGGCCGCAGCCGGCCCATCAGGAGACCGCCCTTCAACTGATTGAGGGGATGAAAGACGAAACCGAACGCGAGCTGATCGGTTATGCGCTTACCCTTTGGCATGACTACTGCATCTCGGCGAACCCGGTTGTCCGCAAACCGGGCGCATTTTGTGCGGCGGTGGAGTACCTGGTGTCGGAGCAGCTCGGCTTTGGACTCACCCAAAGCGGATTGGCGGCAAAATACGGCGTTTCGGCAGGAACGGTATCCGCCAGATTCCAGGATTTGATTAACTACGACGACGATGACTTGGGCGCCATGCTTGCAGACGGTGATGCCGAAGCGCATTATGCGTCGGGCAGTGCTTCCCGGGCGGAAGCTGCCGCGCTGCTGTTCCGGGCTTTTCAGGAAACGTCCCCCGAACAACGGGCCGAACTCGCGAGAGAAGCGATCCGGCTGCACCCGGATTGTCCGGAAGCCTATCTGGTGCTGGCGGAGAACCAAACGGATCAGGCTGAAGTGCGCAGTCTGCTGAAGCAGGGTGTAGAAGCCGGGGAACGGGAGCTTGGCCGGGAGTTTTTTGAACAGTATACCGGGCATTTCTGGGGAGCCCCGGAGACGCGTCCTTACATGCAGATCAAAATGCATTACGCGCAGACGTGCTGGATGGGCGGCGAAGCCGAAGAGGCGGAACGCCAGCTTGAGCAGATGCTGGAGTTGAACCCGCATGACAATCACGGAGCACGTTATCTCCTGGCTGCCGTTTATCTGTACCGCCGGCGTTTGGACCGGGCCGAGGAGCTGCTTCAGCGTTACAACGAAGAAGGTTCGGCCGCATGGGCTTTTGACAGGCTGGTGCTTGAATATCTTAAGCGGGGAACCTCCTCCAGCCTTAAAATGATGTACCGGGTCGCTGTGGCCGCGAATTCCCATATCCCGGATTATCTGTGCGACCGCAAGCCTCTTCCGCTCGAACTGCCGGATGCGGTGGGCTTCGGCGATGAAGACGAAGCGGTTGAATATGTGCTGCACCGTCTGCCGCTGTGGTCGGGACTTCAGGACCTGATCGAGTGGATGAAAAAGCAATAGAGCAGCAGGCATTAGCAGTAATAGCAGCGATTAGACTCAAGAAATAGCTGGAAAGCGGCGGCAATAATAGCAGCAAAAGTTGTAGCAGCAAAAACAGCAGCAAACCCAAAGCAGCCGGTGTTCGTGCTCCGGTCTGCCGCCTCAGGAATGCACTCGTTCTTTTTATATACCAAGTCCAAGCGCTGGCATTCGGCGTTTGGGCTTTTTTTGTGTGTGCTTGGATCCCATTGCTTGGACCCCATTATGGTACATAGGTCATATGCGGGTTACAACAAGCCTTCGGAGCTATACCTTACATCTTTTTGAACGGAGGGTATGGATTTCCATTGATTAAGTTGTATTTAGTGCCGGATGCAGAATCCAGTGGTTGGCAGCTGATCCACGGGGCTTGCCAACCCGGCGGCGGGGGAGTATGGTACTATATAGATTGAACGTTTGAGACGGCGGCCGGGTCCGCCGTCCTTCCAATACCCAGAAACCGCTAGACCCCGGCCGGCTTGGCAGGCTTGGGATGCACCAGCGAATGAAGCGAGGAGACAGAAATGAGAGAAGGCGACAACCGGATTGTAGGAATGGAAGATATCGTCCGGGCCCACCACAGGCTGCGTGAAGTGATTGTCCGGACGCCGCTGCAGCGGGATGATGTGTTGTCCGCACGGTATGAATGCAATGTTTATTTGAAACGCGAGGATCTGCAGGTTGTCCGCTCCTTCAAAATCCGGGGCGCTTACAATATGATCCGCAGCTTGTCCCAGGAAGAGCGGGCCAAAGGAATTGTCTGCGCGAGCGCGGGCAATCATGCACAGGGCGTAGCATTTTCCTGCCATGCGCTTGGCATTGAAGGCAAGGTGTACATGCCTAGCACAACGCCTAACCAGAAGGTCAAGCAGGTCAAGCGTTTCGGCGGCAAACATGTCGAGGTAGTGCTGACCGGCGACACTTTTGACGATGCGTATGACGAAGCGATGAAGGCGTGCATCGAGCAAGGCATGACGCTGATTCATCCTTTTGACGAACCGATGATTATTGCGGGCAACGGCACAATCGGGATGGAGGTTATGGAGTCCCTGGACCAGCCGGCCGATTTGGTATTTGTCACGATTGGCGGCGGCGGTCTTGCGGCAGGCGTTGCCACTTACGTGAAGACGGTAAGCCCATCCACCCGCGTGATTGGCGTGGAGCCGCTCGGAGCGGCTTCGATGAGCGCGGCGATGGAGCAGGGCGGCGTCGTCACACTGGAGCAGATGGACAAGTTTGTGGACGGAGCGGCGGTCAAACGCGTCGGCGGCCTGACGTACGATATCTGCGCCCGTTATCTGGACGATATCGTCAAGGTGCCCGAGGGGAAAGCCTGCACGACGATTTTGTCCCTCTATAATGAAAATGCGATTGTTGTCGAGCCGGCAGGCTCCCTGCCCGTAGCAGCGCTCGACATGTACCGGGAGCAGATCAAGGGCAAAACCGTTGTCTGTATTGTCAGCGGCGGCAACAACGATATCGACCGGATGCAGGAGATCAAGGAACGGTCCCTGATCTACGAAGGGCTTAAGCATTACTTTATTGTGAATTTCCCGCAGCGCGCCGGCGCCTTGCGTGAATTCCTGGAGGATGTGCTGGGACCGGACGATGACATTACCCGGTTCGAATACACCAAAAAGAACGACAAGGAAAACGGCCCCGCTCTGGTAGGCATCGAGCTGCTCTCGAAAGAGAATTATGGACCGCTGATCGAGCGGATGAATCAGAAAGGCGTCGACTATCAGGAAATCAATAAAGACTCCAATCTGTTCAGCCTGCTGATCTGACGGGCGAGTTAAAAAGAAACAGCCTCCGCGCTTTTTGGCGGAGGCTGTTTTGGTGTGTGCGCACGGGCAATATTCCTCTGTGGAGAGCACCATTCCTCATTTAATCGTTATGAGGATGGAGCTAGCTTTTGGGAGTATGCTCCTTGCGGTAGCTTTCGACGGCATCGTCCAGCTTGTAGCCGTTGTCTGCCAATAGGCCCATGAACCCTTTCAGCACCCGGAGGTACTCGCTGTCCGCATTGCTGCCGGAGATCGCCTGCAGGTAAGCTTTTTCGGCTTCCAGGTCCATTTCCTGGTTGTCATAGTGAAAAAGCGGTGTATTGTTCAAGCCGTACAGCGTGTAATCCAGGTAGCGGCTGTAAATCGCTTTGACCTGGGCGGTTCGGTTGGACTTTGGATGGGTCCGGATAAATTTCTCCTGCGTCCGCGCCCGCTCCGTTACTTCGGTCCAGGCGATGACGAGACCGTTGTCTTTTGCCGGCGGATGTGCAGCTTCCACGGCCATGACGGCCAAATAGTCTTTGATGTCAGCCGTCACATACGGTTTGAATTTCAAGTAGGCATCATAGTCGATTACCGGAAAAATACTGCCTTCCGCCGTCTCCGGCTTGTACCCGCTGACATGGGCGGAAAGAAGCAGGGTGCGCTGGCTTGTATTCTGCAGGCCTTCGGCAAGGTCGGCGAAGCTGTCTCCCGGCTTGTAACGTCCGGAGATTTGCCGCTGAAGCGACGGGTCTGCAAGCCGTTTCTCCCAGCCCGGGAGGCCGGCCTTGTGCAGGTTCTCCAGCCGCAGCACCATCATGGTTGCCTGGTATGGCGTAACGGCGTAGATTTTGCGCGACAGATAGACGATTGCATCCGGCAGCTTGCCGGAAGAGGACAGCAGCGGCAAAAAAGCCTGGTAGACCGCTTCGGAATGGCTGGCGGTAACCGCCGGTTTGGCCGGAGCCGCAGAGACGCCGCCGGTTTGCAGGGCAAGGATCAGGGATAGAGCCGCCATAGGCAGCCCGCGCTTCATTGTCATCGTCAGTGCCTCCATCCATCCTTCATTCGACTGCGGAAAAAGACGTTATTTACGCCGGAAAAACACCATATATCCAATGGATCCTGCAACAAAAATGCCGATGGCCACCCAAGGTGACAAGGGAATGACCGGAAGCAGCCTGTCCAAAAACAGGCCTGCTACAATAACGGCGACCGCTGCGCCGATATAGAGGCCCAGCGCTTTGATATTAAACTTGCCCGGAAGCGGACGGTCCTGCTCCGGTGCGCCCGCCATCCATTTCATCAGCAGCTCGATCAGCACAATGGAGCCGCCGCCTATGACGATCAGGGTGAACACGCTGATCCGTCCAAAGACGCCGGGATCGCCCGTGGCCCAAACAGCGGCTAAGCCCGCTGCGCCCAATGCTCCGAATAGCAGGGTTAAGGCAATCCAGGAAATCATGATATATTGGGAGGTTTTGCTGCGGGCCAGGCGCGGGGGAACGCTGTTGATTACGTCCCGGAAGTGGGCCAGTGGATCATCGCCAAATAGCTGGCGGGCATCCATTCCGCGTTCCTGCGCTTCCAGCAGATCATGGGCCGCCTGCAGCAGCAGTTCCTCCGTCTTTACGGGATCGACCGGGCTTTCTCTGAGCTGGATAATCATATCTTCCAGATAAGATCGGTTGTCAGGGGTAAGACGCTCGCGGAGGCGGTTGTTTTCTTGGATCATTTCTTTGACTTTCATTAGAACGGGCTGTGCCTCCTGTTCCTCAAATGGGATTCAAATTAACTATAGCCCGGACGCCGGGGAAAGCGCAAGCGGCCAGCACCGGCCTTTAGCCCGGGAAGATTGGTGAGCTTTGGCGCTGTCTCCCTGAAGAATGGGCACTTGAAACTGTCTCCCCGAAAGAATCGTGCCTAAACGCTGCCGATTGTGTATAAATGCACGAAGTCCGCCCACACTAGAGAGCGGGTACGATTTGAGAAAAAGGGAGTGTGCAGCCAATGGATCAGCACAGTGGACAGCGGGCCGACGGAGGCCTGCAGATCCGGGACGTTAATATGGCCGTCGGTATGGAGACGCCTGAGAACACGGACGCGTTTTCGAATTCGAATACGAACTCGAATTCGAATGAGGATTGCCCGGCGGGAAGCAGCCTTTGGGAATGCGCTCCAGGCGCGCCGGAGGAATGGCTGAACGGCTGGGAAGGACGGATGGAAACGCACAGCATGTTCCGCCACAGCTACGAATAGGCTAGCCGAATTTCCCCGGCGGCGGCAGCCGGCTCCCTGCTGGAACGGCGCCGCTGCCGGAATCCCTTCTTGATCATCCCCCGGCCGCAGCGGCATCCGCCCTGCGGTTCTTCATTGCCCGAATCCGGCGGGGAATATTGACACCCGGCAAGGGGGACGTTAAGATAGAATTGTATATCATAGTAATTTAATCGGAATAATAAATTTAATGATTTTCATATAGCCAAGGGGGAAAAAACCATGGAACGGAACATCACCATCCGGTATCGTGATTACGATTTGACGGCCAGTCTGCATTACCCGGCGAAGGAGCCGGGAGGAAGCGGGCGCTGCCGCAACCGGGTGCCGCTGGCTGTCATTTGTCACGGCTTCGTCGGCAGCCGGATTGGTGTGGACCGTCTGTTCGTCAAAGCGGCCCGCGAGCTCGCTGCGGAGGGGACGCTGGTTATCCGGTTCGATTATGCGGGCTGCGGGGAGAGCGGAGGCGACTACGGCGCCGAAGGCCTGGAGTCGATGATTGAGCAGACCCGGGCCGTTCTTGGATACGGCCTCGGGTGCGCAGACATCGACCCGCAGCGGGTGACGCTGATCGGGCACAGCCTTGGCGGCGCGGTAGCGCTGCTGACTGCCGTGCGCGACCGCCGCGTCAAGAACCTGGTGCTGTGGGCGGCGGTTGGTTATCCTTTTAACGATATCGTCAAGATTGTCGGCATGAACACGTACGAAGCGTCGGTAAAGGACGGAAGCGCGGATCATGTGGGCTATTCGTTTACCCCGGCTTATTTCCATTCTCTGGCGGAGTTTCAGCCCTTCCAGGAAGCATCGAAATTCGGCGGCGATGTGCTGGTCATTCACGGCACAGCCGATGAAATCATACCGGTCGATTACGCATCGCTTTATCAGCAGCACTTCTGGAACCGGCAGGAGGGCCGGTGCGATAAGGAGATTATTTTTCAGGGAAACCACACGTTTTCGTCCGGTCCGGTGCAGGAGCAGCTGTTCCGGCGTACCCGGGAATGGCTGAACGAACGCGAGCAGGTGCAGCAGGAGTGGCAAAACTGGATGATTTAGCCCTTGGCCTGGCGATTCGCATTGCAGGGGAATAAGGGGTAAAATAGAAGGGCACGCCACTAACTCGGTTTGGAGGTTGGCATCCGATGAAATTACCCGCATTTTTTATCGCACACGGTTCGCCGCTGCTTGCCGTCGAGGACAACGAGTATACCCGTTTCCTGGAACGGCTGGGCCAAGACCTTCCGACGCCTCGCGGCATTGTTGTATTCTCGGCCCACTGGGACAGCCCCGAGCAGCTGCTGACCGTGGATAACGAGCATGGAACGATGCATGATTTCTATGGATTTCCCGAAGAACTGTACGAGATGTCTTATCCGGCGCCGGGCAGCCCGGAGCTCAGCCGGAGAATTGAAAGGCTGTTCAAGGACAATAACCTGCCGCATCAGCCGGTGCTCGGGCGGGGGCTCGATCACGGAGTATGGGTGATTTTGAGCAAGCTGTATCCGAAGGCGGACATTCCCGTCGTTGCGCTCTCCGTCGATTCGCTCCGTTCGCCGGAAGAACAATATGAGATCGGACGGATGCTGTCGCCGCTCCGGGAGGAAGGCATCCTCATCATCGGCAGCGGCGGGCTGGTTCATAATTTGCGGCTGCTTGGTGAAAGCGACCGCCCTGAAGAGTGGGCGCTTGAATTCGACGGCTGGATTGCGGAGCAGCTGGAATCGTGGAAGCTGGACCGGCTGTTCCGGTATGAGCTGGAAGCGCCGCAAGCCCGGCAGGCGGTGCCGTCGTATGGCAGAGAGCATTTTGTTCCGCTGTTCTACGCGATGGGCACTGCGGATACAGGCAGACAAGCGCAGCGGATGATTCAGGCTTATCAATACGGGACGCTGAGTCTTAACTGCTGGATGTTTGATTAAAATTGCATCATGCGTTAATTGCTATAAGTAAGCCGTGTTGGCCGTCCCATGAACCCTGCGGGGTTCAAGGGGAGGGCCTTTTTGCTTGCCGCGGCTCAGGATTGATTCAAGACAAACCGGGGCGGTCTGTGATTAAATGGTAGAAGAACCGTTAAGGAGGATTTGCCTTTTATGAACGTTAGACCGCCCGTCACCCGTCTCGTCAGCCTGGCGCTTGCAGCCCCGCTGCTGCTGACCGCCTGCGGCGCCGGAGAAGAAAGCGCCCCCGCTCCCGCTCCGCTGCCGTCCCCGTCGCCTGCTGTAACCGCTACCGCCACGAGTGCGCCTTCTCCCTCGCCGGTTCCGTCTCAAGGTCCGGTTTCGGGCTTGACCGGACTGCCGCTGACGGAGCTGCCCGCACCGCGTCCGCTGGCGGTCATGATCAACAACGCGCCGGCCGCACGGCCGCAGTCGGGGATCAGCGAAGCTGATCTGCTGTACGAGGTGCTGGCCGAGGGCGGCATTACCCGGCTGATCGGGATTTTTCAGAGCCGGAGCGGCGGTCCGCAGATCGGGCCTGTGCGCAGCATCCGGCCTTATCTGATTGATATCGGAGAGAGCTACGGCGGTGTGCTCGTACATGCGGGCGGCAGTCCCGCCGCATACGCGCTGATCCAGTCCGGCGGCAAACCCGATATGGATGAGATCGGCCGGGCCGGGGCGTACTTTTGGCGGGAAAAGGACCGCAAAGCGCCGCATAATCTATACACCAACGCGGCAAAATTGCGGGAAGGAGCGGACAAGCTCGGGTATGCGGCCCAGGTTAAGGTTCCGGCTTATACCTTCGCCGCTCCGGAAGAAGCGCCTCCGGCGGGCGGAACACTGGCTGCGGGATTCAGCGTAAGGTTTCTGCTGGAGAGCTATAACGTGGGTTACAGCTACAACGCCGACAGCCGGACCTATGTCCGTTCGATGAACGGCAAGCCGCATCTCGACCGGAGCAGCAGCGCCCCTGTCGAGGCCGCAAATGTCATCGTGCTTGGCGCCGATCACAAGGTGCTGGACGACGTCGGCCGCCTGTCGGTCGGCCTGGAGCTTGGCGGCAAAGCGCTGCTGTTCCAGCGCGGACAAGTTGTCGAAGGCAAATGGTCCCGGCGTCCGGGCGATGCCATCCGGTTTATCCGGGACGGCAAAGAGGCCGCCCTTTATCCGGGGACGACCCACTTTTTGATCGTGCCAAACGATCCGGCGTTCGACAGCCATGTAACGATAGGCGGCGCAAAAAGCGGGGAGGGCGCTTAGCCGCCCTCCTGTGAGAATGCCGGAAAGCTAGTATCGGGGCTGGAATCGGCGATGGGGGCCGCGGAAACGACGCTAGACCTATTGCGTGGAAGTACGATGCCCAAGCGTCGCTTCCGTACTCACCCCTCCGGCTCCGTCCGGCTCTCCGCCCTGATCCAGCCCGCAGCCCCAGTCCCAGCAGAGCCGCCGTTTCCCCCAGGCATGCCTTCCGCACCAGCGAACATTCCGCTTTCCGCATCCAGCACAACCCGCCGGGCCGGCATCGCAAGCCCTACGCCTTCCTCGCGCAGCACCCGCAGGATCATCAAATTAATCTCCTGCAGCGTCTCCAAATACTCCGCCCAAACCGTCGTTGTCGTGAAGCAGTTAAACAGCAGCTTCAGGCTGCCGCTGCCGAAGGCGTTGAACTTGACCTGGACGCTTTTTGCATCAATGCCTGCATTGTCCTCTACTTCACGCTGCATTCGCTCCACTGCCCTGCGCAGATGGTCCGGATCGGCATCTATCGCCACCTCCAGATTAAAATTGATCCGCCGGTGCCCCATCTCGCTCCAGTTTGTAATCGACTGGTCAGACAATTTGGCGTTCGGAATGATCACTAGCGAATCGTCAAACGTGCGGATTTTGGTGCTCCGAAACGTAATGTCTTCCACAATCCCTTCGGTTTCGGGCGTCTTGATCCAGTCTCCCCGGACAAAAGGCTTTTCCACAATCAGCACCACGCCGCCAAAAATATTGCCCAGCGTATCCTGGGCCGCAAGCGCAATCGCAAGACTCCCAAGCCCCATGCCGGCAACAACCCCGTTTACGTTAAATCCCCATTCGGAAGCGATGGCCGCCAGCGTCAGCAGCACAAGCATAATCCGCAGGAATCGCGACAGGAACGGGATCAGCATACTGGTGCTGTCCAGCCCGAACCGCCGGCCCACACCCTCAATCAGAACCGAAGAAGACGACGACAGATTATAGAGCGCCCAGCCGATAACCAGAATCGTGAGACTCCGGAAAATCGGGATCGTCCACAGCCAGCTTCCCCACAAGCCTCCGGCAAAATACCGCAAGGACACATACGCCCCAATGATCAGCAGCAGAAAACGCAGCGGCTTGTTCAGCGCCTCCAGCACCGTCACAATCCCGTGAAAGCGGGTGAATTTGCGCAGCGCAAATGCGTACATGTACCGGATGAACAGCGTCCGCAGCAAAAGAAACAACAAAAAGATGCCCAGCGCGACGGCGGCATCCAGCCAGCGAAAATTCCCGATCCAATGCGTAAAACGTTCGGTAATCGACATGAAGCAGGTTCCTCCTTTGGCAAAAAAACGTCGGGATGGAATCGGGGGTCTCAAAAAAAACAAGTCATTGTTACATACCCGAATGCGGCGCTGCCGAAAAACAGTTCCGGATGCCAACGCCCGTTTGGCCCAAAAAAGGCAGCAATCGGGCTAAGGGAGTTGGGCTTCTTCACGGCTGAACAATGGGGCGGGTGATGCAGAGCTTTTTTGACAGAATAAGACGAAATCAGGTGTAGGTTCGCCCGACATGGGTATCCTTACAGTAGAGGAATGGAAGGATACAGAATCCCCCATTTGTTCCGGGGACTGCAAATTATGCGGAAAAAGCAAATTTTTTGTAAACAGAATGTTAAGGGAATGTCAAAAAAAGCAGACCTGACGCTTCATTCCCTCTTGTGGATGTGTTAAGATAACAAGGGTTGTCATTCATTTTCATTACATTCTCTTTACATTTTGGATGACGCCGCACGGTTCCACGGGCAATTATACGTAAAGGGGTCTTGGATAATGAAGTTGAAGAGAAAAGACATTTTCTTTGAAACGCTGGAGAATATGGCCGACACCATCGTGCAGGCGGCTGATTATTTTGCCAAGCATATTGCGGATCTGGGCGATTTGGAAACGTTCGCCGGAGAGATGAAGAAATACGAGTCCCAATGCGATACGTACACGCATACGGTCATCACTGAGCTGAACAAGACGTTTATCACGCCGCTGGAACGCGACGATATTATGGACCTGATTACAAGCATGGATGATGTGATCGACGGTCTGGAGGCGTCTGCTTCCCGTTTTTACATGTACAACCTGCGGGAGCCTGACGAGTACATTGTGCAGTTCGCCGAGATTCTGCGCCAATCGTCTTATGAGATTCAAAAAGCCGTCCATCTGCTGTCCCAGAAGAAGCTGCTGGCCATCCGCGAATATACGATCCGTCTGAACGACCTGGAGAACCAGGGCGATGAAATTTTGCGGATCTGCACGAAGGACCTGTTCGAAAAAGTCAAAGACCCCATTGAGCTGATTAAGCGCAAGGAGCTGTACGAACGGCTGGAGACGACAACGGACAAGTGCGAGGACGTCGCCAACATGCTGGAATCGATCATTATGCGCAACTCGTAAGGGGCTAGAAGAACATGGAGACATCACTATTTGTACTTGGCATTGTCATTTTCCTAGCCCTGGCGTTCGATTTTATAAACGGTTTCCACGATACGGCCAACGCGATTGCGACCTCCGTGTCCACGCGGGCGCTGCCTCCCCGGACGGCCATCATTATGGCTGCATTTATGAACTTCCTGGGAGCCATGCTGTTTACCGGTGTCGCTAAAAAAATCGGCGGCAGCATCGCGGACCCGACCACGCTCGATAACGGGATTGAGATTATCATCGCTACGCTTATTGCGGCGATTGCCTGGAACCTGATCACCTGGTGGTTCGGCATTCCTTCATCGTCGTCTCACGCGCTGATCGGCGCGCTAGCCGGAGCGGTCTACGTGGGCGCCGGTACGGATCACGTGAAATGGAGCGGTTTTATCGAGATCGTGGAAGGCCTGATTTTCTCGCCGTTGATTGCGTTTGCCATCGGTTATGTCGTGATGATGATCCTCAAATGGATTTTCGCCCGGCGGAGTCCGCATACGGTCAACAAGGGCTTCCGTACAATGCAGATTGTTACTGCGGCCTTCCAGTCCTTCACGCACGGCACCAACGATGCGCAAAAAGCGATGGGTATCATCACGTTTGCGCTCGTCACTTCGGGCCGGCTGGACACGATGGAGGTTCCGCTGTGGGTTAAGATCTCTGCAGCAACTGCTATGGCGCTCGGTACCTCAATCGGCGGCTGGAAGATTATCAAGACGATGGGCACCAAGATTTTTAAAATCGAGCCGATCAACGGATTTGCGGCGGATGTTTCCGCGGCATCGGTTATTTTTACGGCCACCCTGCTGCATCTGCCGGTCAGTACAACGCACGCCATTACGTCCGCTATTTTGGGCGTAGGCTCCGCTAAGCGGTTTTCCGCTGTCAAATGGGGCGTTGCGGGCCGGATCGTCGTCACCTGGTTTATCACCATTCCGATTAGCGCCGTGCTTGCCGGTCTAATTTTCA
The DNA here is from genome assembly GCF_046543445.1 of Paenibacillus nanchangensis. Lineage (NCBI taxonomy): Bacteria > Bacillati > Bacillota > Bacilli > Caryophanales > Paenibacillaceae > Paenibacillus > Paenibacillus nanchangensis. The sequence continues at coordinate 865 of NZ_JBHOFD010000049.1, read as the reverse complement.
AAGTGCTGTTCTAATTGGACTTACTTCATATAGCGAACCCCAAATGTCTTTGGCCTATTGGCCGGAGGCATTTTTTTATTTTCTTCGCATGACGCCTGCCGGGTGCAGCTGGTGCTGACTGGTGGGGAAAGGAGCAGAGGGGGGCCGAACTTGGACTTGGAAGGTAAAGTCCTGTATAGGATGAACTGAAGAAATACGGGTGGGGTGGAGCTGTATGGGTGGCGAATCTGTACGTATGGCGGAACTGTCCCTGTGGTGAAGCCTGTCCATATGTGGAATTGCCACTGAGGCGGAGCTGTCCCTATGGTGGAGCTGCCCATATGGTGGAGCTGCCCATATGGTGGAGCTGCCGCTGTGGTGGATTTGGCCGTGTGGAGGAATTGGCATTGCGCCGATTTGGACTGCGGTCTGCTATTTGTTATTACTCAACTTTCGCAGCTGGAAAAATGGCATAGACCCTTGGGTGAGTAAGCAAAATCCAATAGATTTACTTGTATTTACAAAAAACACCTCACTTGTTAGGGATTGTGGTAATGCGACCAACCATGTCAACAAGAAAGGTACGTAACTCTACGTTACAGCAACATTCCCTGCCTGAACCCAGTCTCGCCTTTTCCAAACTTTGGGGGCGTTTTGAAGCAGCTTTGCATTGTCCTCCCCTATGACTTTCTTGCCGGACTCAGGGTACCCTATTTGCTGCCTTATTCAGCGTTTTGGCAAAGAGACGGACTCAGTGCAGCTAGAATAAAAAGTGGACACCCGTTAACGGACAGAAGGATAATAAGACTAACGGAGGTGTGTCCACATGGGGGAACAACGGCAACGCTACAATGAAGAATTTAAAAAGCAAACGGTGAAGTTTATT
>NZ_JBHOFD010000048.1:0-41783 GCF_046543445.1 Paenibacillus nanchangensis | reverse complement strand
AATGCAATTCCGTTACGCTGCCTGCACGCAGATGGCTGCTGTCCACCGACTCTGACGCCAGGTGCTCGCGGGCAACCGCCCCTTCTGAGATGTGGCGGCTTTCCACCGCGCCATCCGCCAAATGCGAACCCGTCACGCTGCCCGCCGTCAAATGACTGCTGTCCACCGACTCCGGCGACAGGTGTTCGCGGGCAACCGCCCCTTCTGAGATGTGGCGGCTTTCCACCGCGCCATCCGCCAAATGCGAACCCGTCACGCTGCCCGCCGTCAAATGACTGCTATCCACCGACTCCGGCGCCAAATGTTCCGGCTTAACCGCACCTTGATGAATATGCCGGCTCTCCACCGCACCGTCCGCCAAGTGCCGCCCGTCTACCGTTTCGCGGTTTAAATGACGGCCTTCCACCGACTGGTCCGCCAGATGCGCGCCGGTTACGCTGCTTTCCCGCAGATGTTTCCCGCCAACCGACTCCGGCGCGAGATGCGCGCTGCTAATCAATCCGGGGGTCAGGTGCACACGCTCCACCGATTCCGGCGTCAGGTGCTCCCGCGTAATCGTGCCGGCCCGCAGATGGCGGGTCTCCACAGCTTCCGCCGCCAGATGAGCGCCCGAAACGCTGCCCGCAATGAGGTGCGCGCCTTCCACCGACTCCGGTGTCAGGTGCTCCCGCAGAATGGCTCCGGCCTGGATGTGCCGGCTTTCCACCGTTTTTTCCGAGAGGTGACGCCCCTCCACCATTTCATCGGTCAGATGCCGCCCTTCCACCGATTGGTCCGCAAGATGGATGCCCCTCACGCTGTCTTCCCGCAAATGCTTCCCGCTGACCGTGTCCGGCTGCAGATGTTCCCCGCTCACCAGCCCCGGCGCCAGATGCACGCTGTCCACACTTCCGGGGGTCAAGTGCTCCCGTAAAATCGTTCCAGCCTTAATGTGGCGGCTCTCCACCGAATGATCCGCCAAATGCCGCGCGCTGATAATCTCACCGGTCAGATGCCGGCCCTCCACCGATTGTTCCGTCAAATGCGAAGCGTTTACGCTGCCTTCGCGCAAATGCTTGATGCCTACCGATTTTGGCGCCAGATGGTCCCCGTTCACCAGGCCCGGCGTCAAATGCGCGCTGTCCACCGATTCCGGCGTCAAGTGCTCCCGGGTAATGATGCCCGCCTGCAGATGACGGCTCTCCACCGATGCTTCCGTCAGATGCCGGCTCTCCACGCTATCGGCGGTCAAGTGCCGGGCTTCCACCGTCTCTTCCGCTACATGCGAGCCGTTAATGCTGTTTTCCCGTATGTGCATGCCGCCCACGGATTCCGGCGCAAGATGCGCCCCGCTGACCAGACCCGGCGCCAGGTGTATGCTGTCCACCGACTCCGGCGTCAAATGTTTCCGCGTGATCGTACCTGCCTGCAGATGACGGCTCTCCACCGACTCCTCCGCCAAATGCCGGCTTTCTACGCTTTCTGCGGTCAGGTGGCGGGTTTCCACCGATTCATCGGCCAAATGCGCACCGTGCACGCTGCCTTCCCGCAGATGCATGCTGCCGACCGATTCCGAGGCAAGGTGGGAGCCGTTTACCAGCCCAGGTGTCAGATGCACGCTGTCCACCGACTCGGGCGTCAAATGCTCCCATGTAATGGTGCCCGCCCGCAGATGCCGGCTTTCTAGAGCGCCATCCGCTAAATGGTGTCCGTCTACACTTTTACCGGTCAGATGCCGGCCCTCCACCGATTGTTCCATCAGGTGGAAGCTGCCGATACTTCCTTGGCGCAGCTGCTCTTTGCCCACAGAGCCTGCGGCTAAATGACGCTGCTCTACAGCGTTATCGGCCAGCTTCGCGGAACCGACGCTGCCGTCCGCCAACTTCGGAGCGGTTACGGCCAAATCGCCGAGCTTATCGGTCGACACGCTTTCGGGCGACAGCTTCAGCGAAGTAACCGCATAATCCGCCAGGTGGTGCGGCTGAACCGCGCCAAATGCCAAATGCTCAGCTTCGACAACAGCTTCCTTCAGCACCCGCCCGCTCACACTGTCGTCACCGAGATGTTTTTCCTCCACTGCCGCTTTGGCAATATGCTCGCTGCCTACCGCCCCAAAGGCGATTCGCCGCCCGGTCACCGCTCCTTCGGCCAGCTTCTGCTCCGTTACCGCACCGTCCGCCAGCTTGGCGGATGTCACGCTGGCGGGGCGCAGATGCACTTCGTCCACCGCCGCTTCCGCCAACTGTGCTCCGGCAATCGCCCCAGGCTCCAGGTGGCGTGCTTCAACCGCACCGCTGCGCAGCTCGCGCGGGCCAATCGCATCCTGCACCAAATGCTCGCCGCCGACCGTGTCGGGAGCCAGGTGCACTCCGGTCACCGCCTTGGGCGCTAACTGGGCGCTCCGGACGGCTCCTTTGGCCAGATGCCTTGACGTGACCGCCTCATCGGCCAATTTGTGCGACAGCACGCTTTGGTCGGCGATCTTCGAAGCGGTCACCGCCTGTTCCACCAGCTGGGCCGTTCCCACAGCGCCTTCGGCCAGCTTGATGGAAGGCACGCTGCGGTCCGCCAAATGGCGGCCGCCGATTTCGCCATCGGCAAGATGCTCGCTCCGTACGCTGCCCGGGCTTAAATGCATGCCGGTGACGGATTGGGAGGCCAGCTGGCGCGGACCCACTGATCCGTCCGCCAAATGCTCGCCGCGGACTGCGCCAAGATCCAATTGGCCGCCTCCGACCAGACGGTCGCCCAGCTGGCCGCGCCCGATTGCGCCGGGAGCCAGATGTCTGGCGTCCACAGCCCCGTCGGCAAGATGACGGCTTTCGACCGCGCCGTCCCGGAGTTTGGCGCCGGTCACTTCACCGTCGGCGAGCTTGCTTTCGGTAACCGCCTCTTCCGCCAGCTTGGCGCTGTCTACCGCACCGTTCGCCAGATGAACCGCGGAAATGGCGCCGCTGGCGATTTTGGCTCCGGTCACCGCCTGATCCTCCAGCTGCTCTTCCGAGATGACACAGTCGTTCAGATGGCGTCCTTCAATGGATTTTTCCGCCAGCTTGGCACCGTCGATGACCCGGTCGGCAAGCTTGGAAGGCCCGACGCTCCCGTCCTTCAGCTTCTCTCCGCCGATGGATCCGTCAAGCAGTTTTGTTCCCGATACGCTGGAATCGGCCAAATGCTCACCCGACACCGCCGCAGGTGCAAGCTTCGCTCCAGTCACCGCCTTGTCCGCGATGTGTATCCCGTGTACGGCCGCGTCCTGAAGCCACGGAGCGCCGATGATGCCATGCTTCAGTTTGGAGCCGTCGATCGCCCTTGAAGCGATTTTAACTCCGGTTACAGAAGCATCGGCCAAGTCGTCAGTATAGACCGTCCTGATTTTTGCGGGGTAAGAACGGAAAGTTTCTGCCGGGCTGATTTCGGCCTGCTGCTCCGCGGCAGCTTCTTTTTCCGGCGGCAGCACGGTCCCCGGCGCCGGGATCTCCGTCTGTTTCTCCCCTTTCGGAATCATTTCCTGCTCTATTTCCGGCTTGGTTTCCTGTTTGACTTGCTGTTCCATTTCCCGCTTGATTTCCTGTTTAGCTTCCGCTTTGGTTTCCGCCAGGACCTCCGGCTTCGTTCCGAGCGGTGTTTCCAGCTTTACCTCAGTCGCAGCCTCCGGTATCGCCTCCTGCTGTACTTTCTGCATCTCCGGCGTACGTTCCGGTTTTACGGCTGCTTGAAGCGCAGTGACCCGCAGCTCGCCCGGTTCGTCCGGGATAAGCGGACGTTTAGGCTGTCTGGACGCATGCCGGCTGGGCTCCAATAAACTCAGTTCTTCCGTATCCGGATTATCCAACACATACAAACGATTTTTTTGCGGGCGCTGCCGCTTGTTTCTGGTTCTGCCCACGAGCAGTCCCCCTCCTTCCGGCTGAGTGATCTCGTAGGCATCATATGCATGAATCTGGGCGAATGACACCCTGGCTCGCGAAGTGCTTTCCCTGCAGCTCCTATCATTTTCAAGTCAGGCATAAAAAAAGGCGGTTGCCGCCGCTCATTCGTCCATCCCGCACGGGCAAGTATACACATACACTGCGGTATGAGGATTACCGGCTGCACACTCTGATGCAAAAGGAGGGACCAGGCATGCAGCGCACATTCGTCGGAATCCTGCTGAACGCCTCCGTTTACCGGGGCCTCCCGAAAGGCAACACCGGACAGGAATACCTCCCCAATTATGAAAAAGCGGCCGCGGCGTACGGATTAACCCCCTGCTACTTGCAGCTGGAAGGTTTGGAGGCTGTTCCCGGCTACAGCAAAGCATATATCCGCGACGGGCGGGGATACACGCAGACATTTATCCCGACACCGCAGGCCGTTCATAACCGGGCGATTTACGTTCCATCCGTCCGCCGGCCCGAGCAGCTTGCACGCAGCGGACTTCTTCTGTTTAATCTTCGTAACCGGTACGGAAAAGATGTGATCCACCGGCTGCTGGCCGAAGATCCCGGACTGGCTCCGCATCTGCCGGACAGCGCCTGGACACCGTCCGGGGTCCGGGCCCTGATGGAACGCTGCGACGACCTTATCCTGAAGCCCTGCTTCGGCAGCGTCGGGCACGGGCTAATCCGCCTGCGCAAGCGGGAGGGGCGCTGGTTTGGCGTCTCCTCCCGCAGCGGCACGCCTTTTCCGTTCCGCCCGCCGCACGGACAGGACGGCTCCTTTGTGAGAAACGGCATCCGCTATCTCGCCCAGGCCCGGGTTCCGCTGGCTTCAGCCCCGGGCGGACGGCCGTTCGATCTGCGGCTGACGGTGCAGCGGGGCTGGGGAGGCGAATGGCGGGTCACCGGACATTTTGCTAAGCTGGCCCCGCCGTCCGGCTTCGTCACCAACATTGCGCGCGGCGGGGCGGCAGTCAAGGTGGAGGAGGCACTGGCATCGGCATTTCCCGGCAGACAGGCGGCGGAAGTGCGCATGCACGCCGAAGAGCTGGGGCTGGAAGTAGCGCGGACGTTGTCCCGCAGACTTCCCGGCCTCGCCGATCTAGGTCTCGACCTTGCCGCGGCTTCGGACGGCAGGCTGTATTTTATCGAATGCAATGGCAGGGACCAGCGCTATGGGCTGCTTCGGGCGGGCCTTAGAACGCAGTGGGAGGAATCGTACCGGCGGCCGATGGCGTACGCCCGGTATCTGCTGGAAAACGGAGCCGGACTGTAAGTCCGTTCATCCCGCCGGACTGCGGCAGGCCAGGCTGCGCTGCGGGACGATCCACAGCGGTTCGCGCTGCCCAGGCGGGGCAAGGAAAGCTGAATATATTGATTTCCCTTCTATTCTATGTCAATATAATGCAGAGCGCAGGCAGGACGCCAGACAGTACCGGCGGACGCGCTGCGCGGCGACATGGAAGGGAGATGGGCATGGTTAGACAATTGTTCCGGCTGATGACGGAGCTGTCTTCGCACCGCTGGCTGTCCCGGATTATGGGGGCGTTTTCCCACAGCGGACTCAGCCGTTTTTTAATACCGACATTTATACGAATTTATAATATCCCCGCGCACGAAGCGGAAAAGGAAATTAAAGAATACCGGACGCTGAACGAATTTTTCAGCCGCCGGCTGAAGCCGGGTATGCGCCCGGTAGCGATGGAGCCCGAGGCGCTGGCCAGTCCGGTGGATGCGGTGGTTACTGCGATGGGACCAATCGAAGCGGGCACCATCATGAACGTGAAGGGGCAGGATTACCGGCTCGAAGAGCTGCTGCATCATTCGCCGCATCTGGAGCGGTACCGCAAAGGCTTTTTCTTTGTGCTGTACCTGAGCCCGACGGATTATCACCGCATCCATTCCCCGGTCACGGGGCGCAAAGTGGAAAGCGATTATATCCGCGGCCGCGCTTATCCGGTGAACGAATTCGGCATGACGCAAATGAAAGGGGTGCTCAGCCGCAACGAACGGCTGGTCACTTACATTGCGCACCGCTTCGGCGAAACGGCCGTCGTCAAGGTAGGCGCGATGAACGTCAGCAGCATACGCTACTCCGACCCGGATGCCGATAGCTGGCAGATCGGCGATGATCTGGCCTATTTCGAATTTGGCTCAACCGTTGTGCTGCTGACGGAGACGGGGACGTTCACCCCGATCCCGGGACTCGTTCCGGGCGCCAAAGTCCGGATGGGGCAGTCGCTTGGACTGCTGCACGCGCGGGTCGCGCCTGAAGTTTCCGGTTAACCGGCGGCCCTTCTTTACCATCACCGGGGGAGGGGCTAAACCCTTCGCCTCCTGCGATGGAACCGCGGTCATTCAAGTTATTCAAGTTATTCAAGTCATCAGCCGGGAACGGCGGGATCCATACGTTTTATGTAGTTGTTTGCTGCGGCATCAGCCTGCTTGCGGTCCTTTGGGCCCGGCAGGCTTTTTTGCGCATCCCCGTCATGCCCGTCAGGGGCGGTTCTCGTTTTTCCCCTTCAGCGCCAGCAGCACCAGCCTGCCGAACCACCGGGCGGGCAGCCACTTCCGGGCCGTCATCGTCAGCGCGGCCGAGGCAGGCAGCCGGTACCGCAGCTTCGGCCGGCGCGAACAAGCAATGCCGCCGACCCTGCGGGCCACCTCCAGCGGGTCGCCGCCGCCCGCGGCGCTGCGGCGCGCATATGCCAGCAGCGCCTCCAGCATGGAGGCATAAGGTGATTCCGGGGAAGCGCTGATCCGGGCAAAACCCTTGTCCCATATCGCCGTGCCGTAAGCGCCGGGCTCGACGATTGAGACCTGGATGCCGAACGGCCGGACTTCCAGCGCAAGGCTTTCGCTGAAGCCTTCCAGCGCGAATTTGGACGCCGCGTACGGGGCAAAGCCGGGAAAACCGACAACCCCGCTGATACTGCTCATCTGAATAATGCGCCCTTGGCCCCGCTCCCGCATCAGCGGCAGGACGGCGCGGGTGACGGATACGGCTCCAATAAAATTTGTCTCCATCTGCTCCCGCCACACATCAAGCGGAACCTCCTCCGCGAAACCGCCCCATGCCGCACCCGCATTGTTAACCAGCACGTCCAGCGATCCCCCCAGCTGTCCGGCCGCCAGGCGGACGGCGCTCCGGACTGAAGTCTCATCCGTTACGTCCATACGGAACACGGTAATCCGCTCTCCCGTCCCTTCCTCCCGCGCGGCCGACCGCAGCGGGTCCGAGGCTTCCGGCCGGCGCATACAAGCGGCAACGCGAAACCCCCGCCTCGCAAGCTCCAGGCTGATCAGCAGCCCGAAGCCCGAGGAGGCTCCCGTCACCAGTGCTGTTCGGCCGTTAAGAGGCGCAGCTCTCCTGTCCATTTTATTCCCCCTGTCTGAACTGCCCGGCGGTAAGACTGCGGACGGATCGACGCACACACCGGACCGGGCTATAATGTTCAAGAGTACCACAGCGAATGCGTTCATGCGATGTGCGGTATTTTGCAGCAATACGCCGCTTGGGCAAACGGCCGTTAACTTGGAGCATAAGCGTTCACGTAACAGGCTGGTTAGTGATTTCCTATTGAACTTCATGCACATCCGTGAGGTTCCCACTGTCAAAATCGAAAGGAGTAATTGCATGGACCTTCGTTATCCGATCGGACATTTTGAACACACCGGCCCCGTTACCCGGGAGCAGCTGGCCGATTGGCTCCTCCGTCTGGAAAGCCTGCCGTCGAGACTGCGCGAAGCGGTAAACGGATGGTCTGCGGAACAGCTGGACACGCCTTACCGGCCGGGAGGCTGGACTGTCCGTCAAGTTGTGCATCACGTAGCCGACAGCCATATGAACAGCTATATCCGGATTAAGTTGGCCTTAACGGAAAATACGCCTACAATCAAACCTTACGAGGAAGCGCTGTGGGCGGAGCTGGCGGACGGACGGACTGCGCCTGCCGAGCTGTCCCTTGCCCTGCTGGAGGCGCTGCATGCGCGTTGGGTCCTGCTGCTGCGCTCGCTTGATGCAGATCAGCTGAGCAGAACCTTTGTGCATCCGGCTACCGGGGAGACGATCCGTACGGACTGGAACATCGGCAATTACGCCTGGCATGGCGATCACCATCTGGCTCACATCACCGGCCTGCGGGAGCGGATGGGCTGGTAAGGGTACGCTTTTTACGCAATTATGAACAGGAGGTTTGCTTGTGATCCGGGAATGCGGCAAACAAGATAAAAACGTCATTTACGACATTATTAATGATGCGGCGTCCGCCTACGCCGGCGTGATCCCCGCCGACCGGTATCACGAGCCCTACATGCCGCTGGAGGAGCTCGAACAGGAGCTTGCGGACGGCGTGCGTTTCTGGGGCTGGTCCGATGACCAGGGTGTACTTGCAGGTGTGATGGGACTTCAGGATAAAGGAGAGGTGGCGCTGATCCGGCATGCGTACGTCCGGACCAATGTGCGGAACCGCGGCATCGGCGGACAGCTGCTGGCCCATTTGACGGCAATGACCGCCAAGCCGATCCTGATCGGCACGTGGGAGGCGGCTGACTGGGCTGTGGCTTTTTATCAGAAGCACGGCTTCCGGCTCGTTACTCCCGGGGAAAAAGAACGTCTGCTCCGGACCTACTGGAACGTTCCGCCCCGTCAGATCGAGGTTTCGGTTGTCCTGAGCGGACCGGGAGACCGGCTGCCGGCGCTCGGGTAAAAAGCACTGGCCTGCGTTTGCACGAGGCGGGCTTTCCCCGGCGGCATCCCGGCCCAAACCACCGCGCATTTGGCCCGGCCGCACCGCCCTGCATAGATAAGAAACCCCGCTGCGGTCAGCGGGGTTTCTTATCTATGTAGAAGCATCCGTCCTTGGCGGCTCTCCGCTTTTCCTCGCGGGCCTGACGGGACAGCCTCTGAGATATGCAAGCTGTTCTCTAATTCGTCCGCATTAAAACCAGGCGTCGTCGCCCGTCTGCATGGACCGGATGCGGCGGCGGCTTCTAAAAATTCCGCTCCCCCCGCTGCGGCATTCCATGTTGCAAATTCTGCGTCTGATCCACATGCCGGTTGCTCCTTTCGCTCTGGAATTCTGCTTGGCAGCTCCTGGATTGAAAGGTAATTACCCCTGCCCCCGGCGGGTGAAACAGACCCATCCTCAGCGGATTTCGGACGGGCTTTTGCCGGTATGCTGCTTGAATTGCCGGCTGAAAAAGAAAATATCGCGGTACCCCAGCGCATCAGCCACCTCAGTCACATTCATGCCCGCATACAGCAGTAGATGCTGCGCGCGTTCGATCCGTGTGCGGATGACATACGCCTGGACGGAAGAGCCGATCAGCTCCTTGAACTTGATGGAAAAATAACGCGGCGACAGCCCGGCACGGGCCGCCAGATCCTCTACCCGGTGGGGCGCGCCCGGATGCTGGCTGATATAGTTCGCCACCTCATGGATGACCTCCGCCAGGTGATTGCTGACGCTGCGCTCAACCGGGATCACCCGGTCCTCCCGGAGAAGATGGATCATCAGCTGCTTCAGAATCAGCTGTCCTTCCTCACGGGCGGCAAAGGTCTTCACCAGAAAAATCCGGACATATCTCGACAGCATATGCTCAAACTCCAGTGTATCGCCGAGCCGGCGGTAGGGCTCCGGAATTTCTTGAACCGGTTCATCGACATCAAAATGAATATATGTAATGACAAGCGGCTTCTGCGGATTGTGCGTGGCGCTCGTATGATCGCCCGGCCGGAACAAAAAACAGCTTCCTTTGCGCACCTCAAACGGCACGCCGTTGCGGACCACGGTTCCTTCGCCGCTCCAGACGTAGAACAAATCGTAATTCTGCAGCGGCTTCTCCCGCTTCTGCCATTTCCAGCCCGGTTCACAGACGATCTTCGCCAAAGCCGGCAAGATGACAAACGAGCTTGGCGACGCATGCAGCATATAGACCCCTCCTAAATTACAGTCCCGCCGTTACCTTCCTGTAGGCGTTGACGGCCAGGCCCCAGGCAGCAGACGACTCCCTGCTTGTCCCCCTGATGACCTATAGCTTTCTATTTCTTTACCATCATACCGCTTCACCGGCTTTTTTGCACATCGTCCCACGCGGCCGCCAGACGATCCACTCCCTCTTTTAACTGCTCCGGGCTTAGATGTGAAAAAGAAAAACATCCCGCAGGCGGACCGGCCTGCATCCGGTACAGCGCCGCATCGCGAAAGTCGGCTCCCCGGCGGACGGCGGCCCCGCGGAAGGCTTTGTACGTCCCTTCCGGTCCAAGCCACTCAGCGTAAGCCTGCAGCCCGGCGTCGGCGGGACGGAGGCGCAGCACGCTTCCAAGCCGCTCTTCCATCAAGGAGCGGAAGAGCTTCGCCCGCTCGCCGTAGATGCGCTTCATGCGCCGCAGATGGCGGGCATAGCCGCCCATCGACATGAACCGGGCAAGGGCCCGCTGTTCCAGCTGGCCTGCGGTCATCGGTTCGTACAGCGCTTTGGCCATGACCGCAGGCCGGACCAAGGCGGGGGGCAGCACCGCGTAACCAAGCCTCAGTCCGGCGAACAGGCTGCCGGTAAACGAACCGATATACACCACCCTGCCTTCGCTGTCCAGCGCCTTCAGCGGTTCTATCGGACGGCCCGCCCAGCGGAACTCGCTGTCGTAATCGTCCTCGACGATGACCGCGCCCCGGCGGTGCGCCCACTCCAGCAGCCGCCGTCTCCGTTCCAGCGGCAGCACCGCGCCGGTCGGAAACTGGCGGCTTGGAGTCACGAAGAGCAGCCGGGCGTCCCAGTCTTCCGGAACGAGGCCCAATGCGTCGACCGGGGCCGGGACCGGAATGCCGCCGGTAACCTCGATCGCCCGGCGGATTCCGTGAAATCCCGGCTCTTCCAATACGGCCCGTTCTCCCTGCTTCAGCAGCAGCTGTGTTAACAGCACAAGCCCCTGCATGGAACCGCTGAACAGCACAATAGAGTCCGCCCCCGTCCGGATGCCCCGCGTTACGCCGAGGTAGGCCGCAAGCGACTGCCTTAGCGCTTCATCCCCCTCCGGCGGTGCGGCGGCGCCAAGCCGCGCTCCGCTCCGGCCGCCCGCGTAGGACAACGCGCTCCGCCATTCCGTATAGGGGAAGTGTTCCATCGGCGCGGCGCCGCCGGTAAAGCTGATGAACCCAGGCATACGCGCGCCTGGAGCCGTCCGGGGATCCGGATGAAGCAGGAGCCGCCGGGCCCAGTCCGACAGGGGCAGCCCGCTTACGCCCTGCCCGTCCTTCTCAGATCCCGTTCTTTCCGCTCCATCCATCACCCGGCCGGCTTCATTGACTAAGCCGTTGTCCTCTGCATCCGCTGTACTCCAGGCCCTAGCGGCTGCGGCGCTGTCCCCTCCGTCCGCCATCCATCCGGTCCCGTCTTCTCCATCCGCCAACTGTCCGGAGGCAGCTTCACCTGAGCCGGAGCGCACCTTCCCGGGTGCTGATAGAGCACCGGACGGTAAAGGCTCCTCCCCGGCTCTACTGCCGGGCGGAATCAGCGGCGGACGGACAGCGGACGGCGAAGCCGGGACAACCTCCGCCACAAACGTGCCTCGTCCGATTTCCGCGCGGATATACCCGTCCGCCAGCAGCATTTCATACACCTGGGAAGCGGACCCGCGCGACAGTCCATACAGCCCGGCCATCCGGCGGGTTGAAGGCAGGCGGGTACCGCCCGCCAGCCTGCCTTCGAGAATCGCGCTGCGCAGGGCATGATACAGCGCCAGATATTTGTACCGGTGGCGCTTTAAATATTCGTCATAAGGCAGCATAATTTCCATTTTCGGCATCCTCCTGCAAAGTGGACCAATAAAATCAATGTAAACCGGCACTTTTTTCTTGTCAATTTCTGCTTTATCCTTGGAATCACGCCCGGCTCGCCCGGAAACAGCAGACTTTAGAATCAAGGAGGCCTACGATATGCGCAGAAAAGAATTTAAGGTGGAAGACCCGCGGGAACTCGAAGAGTTTCTGCAGAGCATGAGCTTTGGCTTTCTCGGAACAGCGGACCCGGAAGGGCGCCCTTCCGTCACCCCTTTGAACTTTGTATATGACGGCGCAAATTTTTACTTTCACGGAAGCCGGGCCGGCAGCAAAATGAAGCAGCTGCGCGCACGCCCCGAAGTTTGTTTTACGGTGGCGGACGAGTATGCGCTTATCCCTTCCTATTTCAGCGATCCCGAACTGGCCTGTCCTGCCACCGCCTATTTTAAAAGCGTGACGGCATACGGGATTGCCGAGCTGGTCGAAGATCCCGCCGAAAAAGCCGCCGCGTTGTCCCTCTTCATGCGCAAGCTGCAGCCGGAGGGCGGGTACGCCCCCATCGGCGCGGAGGACGAGCGGTATCGCGGACAGCTGAAGGGCGTCGCGGTCGTCCGCATTGTGCCCGAATCCCTGACCGCCAAATTTAAATTCGGCCAAAATTTGCAGGAGACGGAGCGGGAGCGGATGATCGGTTCTTTGGCCCGGCGGGGCGGAGAGCGGGACGAAGAAACCGCAGAGATGATGCGTAAATCTTGTCCGTTCCATGCCGAGTCTGCGCCGCCGCAAGCGCCCGGAGACGGGCAGCCCGCCGGCTGAGCAATGGAATGTTTATCCTCCTGATATCCGGCGCTGTGTAAAGAACAACGGTTGACTGCGGCGGCGGCTTCATTTTTTTCGACATATCCAGCGGATTTACGGACCAAAACTTCATTTGGCAGTGACTGCCGCAAGCCGCGATGTTATAATGTTAGGCAGCGAAACGCCCGATTCCAATGATAACCGGAAGGATGAAACCGATGAACCCATTGGCTGCCCAACTGAACGAAACGATCAAGGCCGGAAATGAACATGTGTACGAGATGCTGTCCCAGCTCGGCAAAGACATTTACTTCCCGAAAGAAGGGATTTTGAGCCAGTCCGCCGAAGCGACCGCCCACGCCAAGAAATACAATGCAACAATCGGCATCGCCACGGAGAACGGGGCGCCGATGCATCTCGGCGTCATTCAGGAGAAGCTCTCCGCATATTCGCCCAAGGATTTGTACGGCTATGCTCCTCCTGCCGGCAAACCCGAGCTGCGCACCGTATGGCGCGAAAAAATGCTCCGCGAGAACCCTTCCCTGGAAGGTAAATCGTTTGGCAATCCCATCGTCACCAACGCGCTGACCCACGGACTGAGTATCGTTGCCGACCTGTTCGCTTCGCCAGGGGACGCCGTGATTTATCCGGACAAAAACTGGGAGAATTATGAACTTACCTTCGGCATCCGCCGCGGCACCGAAACCGTGACTTACCCGCTTTTCACCGAAGAAATGACCTTTAACAGCGACGGCCTGCTGGAAGCGCTGCTCTCCCGCAAAGGACAAGGCAAAGCGATTGTGCTGCTGAACTTCCCGAACAACCCGACCGGCTACACGCCGGGAGCCGCCGAGGGAGAAGCCATTGTTGCAGCCATCCTGCGCGCCGCGGAAGAAGGAGTCAACATTGTCGCCGTTACGGACGATGCTTACTTTGGTTTGTTTTTTGAAGATTCGCTGACGGAGTCGCTGTTCGGCCAGCTGGCCAACCTGCACCCGCGCATCCTGGCCGTCAAAGTGGATGGAGCTACCAAAGAGGAATACGTGTGGGGATTCCGTGTCGGCTTTATCACGTTCGCTTCGGACAACAAAGACCTGCTGGCAGCGCTTGAGCAGAAGACGCTTGGCATTATCCGTGCCACCATTTCCAGCGGACCGCATCCGTCCCAGACGTTTGTGCTGGATGCCATCAAATCGCCGGGATTTGAGGAGCAGAAGCAAGAGAAGTTCCGCATCATGAAAGGCCGGGCCAACAAGGTCAAAGCCCTTCTCGACAGCGGCAAATACGGGGATGTCTGGACGTATTACCCGTTTAACTCCGGCTATTTCATGTGCCTCAAGCTGCATACCGTATCCGCTGAAGCTCTACGCGTGCATCTGATCCACCAGTACGGACTGGGTACCATTGCGCTTGGTGAAACCGACCTGCGGATCGCCTTCTCCTGTATTGAAGAAAATCAGCTTGAAGACCTGTTTGACCTGGTGTATCAAGGCATCCGGGATCTGGAGAACGCCTGAATCTCCGCCTAACTCTTCTTGACGGGCAGATTATATTTGCTGCAAGAAACCGTCATCCTCATTGCAAAAGCAAGCAAAAGCGGCTGCTCAAGGACCTGTCCTTGCCGGCCGCTTTTTGCTTTTCGGGTCTCAGGCCCGTCTGCAGTATGGTACTATTCTTTTGATCACCGTCTTTTATTAGGAAGGAGAGATAGCGTTATGGTTATTAAAGAAGTGCAAGCAATAATAGAAAAATATATTGAAGCTTACAATTCATTTGAAATTGAAAGCATGGTTCAACTCTTGCATAAGGATATAATATTCAGGAACATTTCCAATACAGAAACCACAACGGAGACCAGAGGAATAGCAGCATTTAGGGAATTGGCCGAACAGTCGTCAACGATGTTCTCCAGCCGCCGCCAGACAATTACCAGTTACAGTGACAGTGTCATTAACGACGAAATTGAGGTTGAAATTGATTATGAAGGTGTTCTGGCCATGAATCTTCCTAACGGATTAAAAAAGGGGGACAAACTTCAATTAAAAGGGAAATCGAAATTTGGCATTAAGGAAGGCAAGATTTTATTGATTGAAGATTACAGCTGACACAATAATATGGACTTCACTGCGGCAAGTGTCCTGCAGGGCCATTTTGTGTGAAAATTCATACAAATCAGCATCGGCAGAGGACCCGCAGCATTATTGGGTGTGGGAATTCACTCGAATTTCACTTCCTCCTCACCCTGCTTCACTTTACCAACTACTTCAACTCTACCTCACTTTATTTCCACCTGATCCCGCTTCACTTCGCATATCATTTCATCACTCCTCACTTCACTCCCATTTCATCACTCCTTATTTCACTTCACACAGAGGGCTGTTCGCTCACAGCAACCTCTTTTTCTTATGGGACAGCTTCGTTTTTTTACGGAAAGAGACGACATTGGCCCATACACGTTCGGTCCCCGGCACATACAATACGATGTACACTCCAGTACAACAACTTACGCGAAAGGGGAATGAACATGAGCGCAGAAGAAAACAGAGGCGGATACGGGTACGGAGCTTTCACCAGCACGGGCGCCATCCTGGTTCTCTTTATCCTGCTGGTTATCATCAGCAAATCCCTCTTCGTCTAATCGGGAACTTCGCTAAGGAGAAGGCCTACAGGCCTCTCCTCTTCCCCCCCGTGCCGGTATGTACGCCAAAGGTCGGCAGGGACGGATTCGTCCGCCCGTAGGCCTGAAGCCAAGGGATACAGTCATCCTTACCGGGCGAACGCCGCACCCTAAGCAGCCGACTGACCGGATGAGGCAGCAGCAATACCCCGCCTGCGGGCGGCCGGACTGGATTCCGGCCGCTGGCTGGCGGGGTCTTTTTCGTAGGATCAGGCCAGCCGGAACAGGGCTGGAAGATCTATTTTTGCTGGTAAGTCAACATGCGGCAGCCGGATCACTCCCGCAGGTCAATCTTCATCTGTGCTGGCCATTTTACGCAGCAGACTGCCCCGCTGAAGCCAAGCCAATACCAGTCCCGCAGCCAACGAGCCAATCCCCACCCCGGGGTTGGAAGGGATCAGCCGGGCGAGAGGCAGCCACATGACCACGCTCCACAACGCATGCAGACGGAAGACGAAGCCTGCCGTATTGACGGCCCGGCTCCCTTCAGGCAGCGGATAGACGATCAGCCAAAACGATTCCTGATACAGACGCCGCAGCGAAGACAGCTGGACGCCCATCACAAACACGAAAAACAGATACAGACAAGCCGCAGTCAGCGTGTTCCCGCCCAGAGCCACCAGCAAAAGGCCCAGCAGGCCGATCCGCAGCACGATGCCAAACAAATCGCCGCGGGCGAAGCTTTGGGTCAGCAGAAACCGGTATGCGGACCCGCGTTGCCACGGCAGCCGTGAACCGTTTTTCGGCAGCCAGCGGCGGGCATAAACGCGTTGTTCCCGGCCCGAAACGTCGACGAACCAGCCCAGCACCATCTGCGCTCTGGCGGCCTGCGCTTTTTCAGCTGCGATCAGATTCTCCCAGGGCACGATATGCCGGGGAGGCACCATCAGTCCCGCGGTATAAGCAGCGGCAAGTAACAGGATAAAAATCAGTCCCCGGCCGGCCGGCTGCCACAGCCACGCCGCCACAGCCAGCCCGCAGACTGCCCAGCGCAGCAGCCGGAATGCCAAAGCGCTTTGCCGGGACAACATCGAAAGCTCCCGCCAGTGGCCGAAAGCGGACAGGCATTTCAGCCCGGCGAGCAGCAGCACGGTTGCCCACAGCGGCTTGGCGTCGGTTTCCGAACGTATGTAAAGCGGCCATAAGGTGATAAGAATAAACATCAATCCAAGGGCTTTCCAAATGACGCCGCTCACCCACGCCGGCACAAAATATTCGCGCATCCGGTGTTCCTGAGGCAGCATAAACAACGTGTCCGGCTGCTGCAGGTAAGTCCGGAAGTTTGCATGGATGACGGGCGGCGCCAGCAAGGCCAGCGCAATCCAGCGGATCGGCAAATCGGCGGGCACATTCCGCAGAAGCGCTGTATACCAGGCGGAGAAAGCGATCATTGCGAGCAAAAACACCATCGCCACGCCGCTCTGGATAATGTATCCGACATACGGCATGAGCGAGCCGACGAACCGGCCGCGCCGGTCGCGCCGCAGCGCACGCAGATCCATCTCAGTTCCCTCCTTGAACCAGCTCGTAGAACAGCTGCTCCAAAGGCATGCCCGGTTTCCCGGCGGCGGCGGAAATCTCCTCCAGCGTGCCCTGCGCAAGAATCGTTCCCTGATGCAAAATGATGAACCGGTCGCAATAATTTTCAATGGTAGACAGAATATGCGAGCTTAGGAGAATGGAAGATCCGGCCGCCCGGATCTCCAGCATAAAATCAAGCAGCGAACGGATGCCAAGCGGATCCAGCCCGAGAAAAGGTTCGTCGATAACATACAGCGCGGGCCGGGCGACAAAAGCGCACATAATCATGACCTTCTGCTTCATTCCCTTGGACAGATGGGCTGACAGACTGTCCATTTTGTCCTCCATCCGAAACAGGCGGGCCAGCCGGGCGCTGCGTTCTTCATAATCCTTGCGGTCCACTCCGTACGCTCTGGCTGTAAATTCGACATGCTCGCGGACGGTCAATTCCTCATACAGCAGCGGCGATTCCGGTACAAAGGCAAGCGAACCGTGATACCGCTCCCGGTCGGCGGCCAGCGTGACGCCGCTAACCCGGATGCCGCCCTTCTGCGGCGTCATGAGGCCCAGGATATGTTTCATGGTGGTGCTTTTGCCCGCACCGTTGAGGCCGATCAGCCCAACCATTTCGCCTTTGCCGACATTCAGGCTGATATTGTGCAGAACCGGCTTGTTGAGGCTGTAGCCGCCGCTCAGTCCGTCAATCTCCAGCACTGGCGCCGTACTCATCGTCCGCCACCTCCACCTTTTTTATCCTTCAGCCATTTGGGTGCGCCTTTGTTTTTGCGGTCCCGTTCGCGGTCTGAACGGCCTTTGCCGCCAGCCGGCGCGCTTCCCGGCGTTCCTGTCCGGCCGCCCGGGCTGCTGCCGCGCCGCTCCAAGGAGTTCGCTCCCGCCGTTTTGGCCGCGGCTCCGGCGCCGTTCCCCGGCTGCGGGGCCGCTGTACGCCGCGGCGGCGAAGCTTCCGCGTTCGGCCGCGGTCCGGCGGTTTTGCCAGGCCGCCGCTGTCCGCCGCCTGCCGCGCGGACTTCCTCCGGCGTCAGCGCTTTGCCGCCGGACCATACGCGCTCTTCAATCTTCGTCCCCAGCTCCTGCGCGAACTTCCGCATAATAAATTCCTGCTGCCGCGTAACCAGAGACACCGACAGCCCCTTGCGGCCCATGCGTCCGGTCCGGCCAGCGCGGTGGACATAATGCTCCGAATCAAAGGCGGGATCGTAGCTGACCACAAGACTGAGGCCTTCGATATCCAGCCCCCTTGCGGCAACGTCGCTGGCAACCAGCACCCGGAACTTTCCGTCCCGGAATCTTGACAGCACCTTGCTGCGGGTAACTTTATCCGCGTCGCCGTACAGCGCTCCGGCGGTCAACCCAAGATAATTCAGCTTGGCCTCCACCTCAGCGATATTGTCGGTGTCGTTCACAAAGACGATGGCCCTTGCCGGGTTAAAGTGGCGGATCGTACGGCGCAGCGTCTCCATCTTGTCGCGCTCCTCCGTAACGAAGTAGAAGTGCTCCAGACCGGCTGCCGTCTTCACTTCCTCGTCGACGGCGACGTGTACGGCATCCTTCATTTCTTTAGCGGCAAGCGCTCTCGTCTCCGGCCCGATTGTCGCTGACAGCATGACCAGCTGGCGGGTGCGCAGAGTGCTCTGAATAATCTTCTCCACATCGCCGGCGCCGCCGAGCTGGAACATCTGGTCCGCCTCGTCGATAACAATTGTGGTTACGGCGTGCATCTTCAGCTTACGCATGGAGATCAGTTCCTTGATCCGGCCCGGCGTACCCACAATCAGCTGCGGATGCTCGCGCAGCTTCTCCACCTGGCGTTTGACGGCCGCCCCGCCGATCAGTGCGATCGTTCCGATACCGCGCTGCGCGCCGTAACGGTCTGCTTCCCGCACGATCTGCATCGCCAGCTCCTGCGTCGGCGCCAAAATCAGCTTCTGTGCCACCTTCACTGACGGATCGATCCGCTGCAGCAGCGGCAGGAGATAAGCGAGCGTCTTGCCGGTTCCAGTCTGGGAAGCCGCCAGCACATCCCGGCCTTCGAGCAGCGGCGGAATCGCCTGTTCCTGTATCGGCGTCGGCGCGGCGATGCCGAACTCCGCGAGCCTTGCGGCAAAATCCTCCTCAATCCCGATGCCTGTAAATGATGCGTTGCTCATATTTGAATTCATCCTTTTCGGTTATTGATGTCCCTTCCATTATAGGCGAAAACGGCCCTCTCACCAAACGAAGGCCGCTGCCCGGGTACTATTTGCGGTTCATCGCCTTGTACGTCAGCCGGTCCGCCAGGCGGGGGAATAGGCCGTACAGCCGGATGCCAACCGCGGCCAAGCCGGGAAGATCGGTTTCTTCCTTCCCCTTCTCCATCATCTTTACGATCCGGGACGCAACATGCTCGGGTTTCATCATGAACCAGGACACATTTTTTACGTAATTTCCGGACGGGTCGGCGCGTTTGAAAAACTCCGTGTCAATCGGCCCGGGATTAACGGCCGAGACGGTAATCCCGCTTTTCCGGAGCTCCTGTCTCAGCGCGTTGGTGAACCCCAGCACCGCATGTTTGGTGGCGGTGTACGCGACCGCGCGGGCGCTGCCGATTTTGCCGGCCATGGAAGCGACATTAACAATCTGGCCCGAGCCCCGTTCCAGCATATGAGGCACAACCGCTTTGGTACAGCGGACAATCCCCATATAGTTCACATCCATCATTGCATCAAATTCCTCTGCGGGCATTTCCGTAAAACCCTCAAATTTGCCGTAACCCGCATTATTCAGCAAAATATCCACCCTGCCGTGCCGCTCAAAAATTTGACGGAACGTCTCCTCGACTGCCTCCCCGTCGGTTACATCGGCGGCATACAGCGCATGAGGCCCCTCAATTCGCCGGGCCGCGTGTTTCAGCCGTTCTTCCGAGCGGGCAATCAGTACGGGAAAGGCTCCGCGCTTCGCCAGCATTTCGGCCGTAACCGCTCCGATTCCGCTCGACGCCCCGGTGATGACTACGATTTTATTCTCCAGCTTCATATGCGAACAGCAGCTCCCTCGCGCATCATTTCACTTCGCACCGGGCGGGTCCGGCAAACTGCATCCGGCCCATAAACGCCAAATGGCCTGCGGTGCATGCCCGCAAGCCTATCGCCCAAGTCCCGGCTGTATATTTATTTTACGAAATCATCACCTGAATATCCAGTTCGCCGATCCCGTCCATAAGCAGAGGAATGCTTAACGCTTTGCGGGGCATAAACGACACGAGATTCTCCGATTTCATGACGGTCGGAGGCGTAATATCCACCGAGACGCCCTGATTCGACAAAATGGTGCTGGCATTGCCGCTGATCATGTTCCCCAGCTCGGATATTGCGCTCTTGCCCATCTCATCCATCTCTGTGATCACGTACCCGCCCATCATGGCGGATACCATACGGAGCGCGACGGCTTCAGCCAGTCCGAATACAATGTTGCCGCTGAGCTGCCCGGTCATGCCTACTTGTATCCATACATGATTATCGATCAGTTCGATATCCTTAATTCCCAAATTGCCCGTAGATGGCGACACCTGGATGACCTGCTCGATGACGATTCTCGCCGATTCCAGAAAAGGATTAATCACTTCTGCCTTCATAACTAGCGCACCCCTCCTTTATCAGTCTTTGGTCACGTATCCAAAGTCCTAATAGTCTTGATTTATTATACTTCATTTATCGGCACAATTCACCAAAAATTAATCCCTAAGCCATAGGAAATGCAAACTTCCCGAATGCGGTCTCATTGCCCTGCCGGCGGTATTCTCCTATAATTTAATTAAATGCCAACATTTTGCGTAAGATATGCAGGTGAACGATTGCACCATTCGGTTGGCTTTAAGGGAGGTATTCCATGAATATCAGCCAACTGGAGACGCTGATCACGATCTCCAAGACCATGAGCTTCCGCAAGGCGGGAGAGCTGCTCAATTTGACGCAGCCCGCGGTTTCGGCGCAAATCAAGAGCCTGGAAGAAGAATTCAAGACCCAGCTGGTGGACCGGAATCAACCCGTAACCCTGACGGACAGGGGCAAGGTTTTTCTGGAGCATGCGGAACGGATTGCCGCCATTGTCGAAGAGCTGAAGCAGCGTCTCGCCGACCTGGAGGAAACGCCGCAGGGACATATTGTCCTCGGAACAACCACTTCCATCGCCATTCAGATTTTACCCAGGGTGCTGTCTTATTTTCAGAATCAATTTCCTCATATTAAGACTTCCATTCAATCCATGTCCTCCTCGCAAATTTACCAGCATGTCGAGAACGGCCTGGTCGATGTCGGCATCGGCTATCTGATCGGACGCAGTTCGGGCATGACCAGCTCCGTGCTGTATTACGACACCTTTGAGCTGGTTGTCTCGCCCCGCCATCCGCTTGCATCGGTGCGATCGGCCGGTGTGGAGGTCCTGGGAAGCACCCCGCTTATTCTGCTTTCGCCGGATACGGTCGGACGCCGGTTTGCGGAGGAAGTGTTTGCGAAGCATGAGATCAAGCCCCAGGTGATTATGGAGCTGACCAGCAGTGAGGAAGTGAAGCGGATGGTCGAACTTGATCTTGGAGCCGCTATCATCTCCAAGCAGTCGGTCGTAAGCGAAGTGCGGGAGGGACGGCTGAAAATCGTTCCGATTATGGAGCTGGAGGTTACTCATCCGGTCGGCGTCATCACCAAATCGGGCAAATACGTCAATTCCGCCATGCGCCAATTTCTCAGCGACTTAAAAGGAATGCCCGAAACCCAGTTTATCGGCTCGGAATGAGCCGATTTTTTCCGGCCGGACAAGCTTGTCCGGTTACCATCTTTGCAGCTAAGGAGGGTTCACTTATGCGGTTTGATCTGCACACGCATCATTTCCGCTGCGGCCATGCCGACGGAAACATTCGCGATTACATCGAGGCGGGCATCGCCGCCGGGCTTCAGGTGATCGGCATCTCCGATCATACGCCTTATTTCGGACATCCGGAAGAACAGGCTTTTCCGCATATCGCCATGGGCAAAGCCGAACTCGCCGCCTATGTCGGCGAAGTATTGGAGCTGAAACGGGAATACGCAGGCCGGATCGAGGTGCTGCTTGGCATTGAGTCGGACTATTTTCCCGAGCATGCGGAACTGTACCGGCGGACGCTGGCCCAATACCCTTTTGACTATATCATCGGTTCCGTGCACAGTACGGAAGGACTGAGCATCTTCAACAAAGGCCGGTGGAAGAAACTTGACTCCCGCGCCCAAATCGCGGCTAAAACGGAGTATTACCGCCTGATTTCCGAATCCGCAAAAAGCGGCATGTTTCAGATTCTCGGTCATATCGACGCCATGAAAGGGAATTATCCGGCTTTTGCCGATATCGAGGCGCCGGAGCCGCTGGATGCCTGCCTGCGCACTATCGGGGAATGCGGAGTGGCCATTGAGGTCAATACCTCCGGCAAAACCAAGCTGAGCGGCGGCTGGTATCCTTCCGACGCCATACTGGAGCGCGCGCTTCATTACGGCGTGGAAATCACCTTTGGTTCGGATGCGCACAAGCCGTCCCGGGTTGGAGACGAGCTCGACGCGGTCGCCGTCCGGCTGAAGGAGATCGGATTCGGCCACTGGGTCTATTACCGGAACAAAACGAAGCAGGTTGTGCCGCTGTAAACTGTTTTTTTCGGGGATGGGTGAGCAAATGTTAGGAGAGTCAGCAGGGTCTGCAGAGCCGTCAGGGGCTGAAGAGTCGTTAGAGTCCGCAGGGCGGCAAGAGCCGCAGAGTCGTCAGGAGCCGCAGGATTTGCATGACCGGCAGCGGTTTTTGGACAAAAAAAGTGGACCCGATTGCTCGGGTCCCAAACTATATTATATTCAAAAGGGGGTCATGTACTTAGTTTAACCGTTGACTGTTAGAGTTTCATAACGGCATTATTTCAATTGTGTAACAAAACATAAACGTTAATCCGGCCTCCCTCTTTTCCAGGGAGCGGGATCGTCCTCGCCAGCATCATACCGTTTTTCTCCATCACCCGCGCCGACCGCAGGTTGCTATCCATGCATCGCCCTTCCACTCTCCGCAGCTTCCAGGTGTCCTGCGCATAGTTCAGCAGCAGGCCTACCGCTTCCGCGGCCCAGCCTTGTCCCCAGCAGTCCGGCTTCAGCATATAACCCAATGTAGCGGTGCCTTCCTTGCGGTCCCAGGATTGCAGCGATACCGTGCCGACCAAACGCCGATCTTCCCGCGTCAGAATTCCGGCATGGAGCGCTGACTCTTCCCGCCCCAGCACCATCGACAGCGCAAGCCTCCCGGTACTGTAGGCGCGTTCGCCTCCCGCTCTGGGCGACAGCGCAGCCGCCAGCTGCGGGTCGGCAAGCAGTTCTTCAACCGCGGCGGCATCGTCCGGCGTAAGCCCGCGCAGGAGAATCGACCGGCCGGCCAGCTCCGGCAGTTCGATGCGGCTCTGATCCTCAGCTCCCAACATCCCTCACATCCTTCGTCCCGCTTTGGCGGGGTTATCCCTTCCGCAGCGTCAGCACGGATAATTCAGGACGGCATAAAAACCGGAAAGGCATGTACGTCATCCCAAAACCCCGGTTAACATAAAGCGGCATTCCGCGTTGTCCGACATGGTACAGGCCGGCGACATACTTCTGCGCCCCGTACGGCGTGTAAGGCGCTCCGACAAACGGGAGCCGGATTTGGCCGCCGTGGCTGTGCCCCGACAGCTGCAGATGGAACGGATAGGCTGCCGCAGTGTCGGCATAATCGGGTTCGTGCATCAGCAGCAGCGTACACATGCCTTTCGGAACGTCGGATAACGCCGCTTCCGGGTCGGGCCTGCCGTGCAGCATATCCTCGATCCCGGCAATGGCCATCTCCCCGCCGCCCCGCCGGATACGCGCCGAAGCGTTGCGCAGCACGCGGAAACCCGCCGATTCCAGCAGCCCGGCCAGCGCCGGCGCGTTTTTGTAATCATGGTTGCCCAATATGGCATATTTCCCTAACGGCGCCGTAAGCTCCGCGAGCAGCGGAACCGCCGGCCTTGCGTCCCTCGGCTCGCTGTCCACAATATCGCCGGTGAAGCAGATCAGATCGGGCTGCTCCCGCTTGATCCCGGCAAGCAGTCCGGATAAATCCGACGCCTCCTTGTGAAAGCCCAGGTGCGTATCGCTGAAATGAATCACCTTGATTCCGTCAAAACCCGAAGGCAATCCGGCAACCGTAATCCTATGCCGTGTCACCTCCAGCCACCGGGGCTCCGCTTGCCACGCATATCCGCCGGACAGCGCGGCCGCGCCAATAACCGTTGCCGCGCCGCGCTTCAGAAATTGCCGTCTAGTCATTTTGGGTCCGCCGCCGGTGCCCGGAACGGGGTTTGCGGCGGGCGTTCCAGCCGGAGAAGACCCATGTTGGTTCTGCTGCATAAGGGTTTCTCCTTTCTTGTAGCGTGAAAAGAGCCATAGCGGCTCTATCCATCCGCCCGGCTGCAGCCAGGCGGAGAGTCGTAGTGTAAATGAGTGTTTTGCTGCGGTTGTTCCTCCCGGTTCCGCGGCGCTTCCTTCGGATCAGGAAGACCGGCCTAATCTCGGGTGCCCTCATCTCGAGTGCCTTCATCTCGAGTGTCTTCATCTTGAGCACTCTCATCTCGAGCGCCTTCCTTCTTCGGGCCGCCCGGATCCTTCTTCGGGTCATTCGGTTCTTCTTCCGTTCCCCCGCTATCCATTGCTTCATCCAGATCGACATCGACCGCGGATTCGACCTCTTCTTCGCCGCCGGGACCTAATATTTTGCGGAAAAGCCCCAGCATGGACAGCGCGTAGGCGACGGTAATGAAGCTGAACGAAATCTGCATAATCACGGCAAGGCGGGAGGTATTGTCCACGGCTGCGATATCCCCGTAGCCGACTGTGGTGAAGGTGGCGACGCTGAAGTACAGAAACGAAATCAGCTGGCTCAAGAGATCCTGGCCCAGCCCTTTTCCTTCAAACGAAGTCTGGCCAAACAGCTTATAAATGGAGGTATAGACGACCGTAAAAAATATAATACAAGACAATGCGGCCACGCTGATCCGCAGCAGAGTGGACTGCAGCCGGACCTCCCGGCTGTTGGATTCTTTGATTTCATGAAAAATAAACAGGATGTAAAACAGCACGGACGCCAGGCAGAACAGCAGAATCAGCGCCCGCATCCCTCCGTTTCCAGGCACGACGTCCCCGAGGTCAATCCAGTTCAGCAGATCCTCGACCGCAAACAGCACATAAATCAGAATAGGCGCCAGCAGCACACCTTTTCCCAGCCAGCTCATTCTCATTTTGTAAAACCAGAACCCGAGCAGCGACAGGACGGCCAGATTAAAAAGCCACAGCGCCCAATCCACGCTTATTCCTCCTTGTGCCCGCCTTCCGCAGCGTTCTGCGCTTGCTGAACCGCATCGACGGCAATCCGGCAGTCTTCAACCGGGGTCTCCGCATACGCCCGGGCCAGCCCTTTAGCCGCAATGTCGGCTTTGGACACGCGCCGCAGCGGAATCATCAGTTCCACCCGCTCGGTGAACGGATACGGGTCCAGCGTCAGCGTGGAACCCTGCCACTCCGCTTCGATCCGGCGCCCTTCGGTGAACGGAAAATCCTCGCTCCCGGAGAATCCGTCCTGCCACCAGGGGTGCGTCTCCGACTTCGGTGTTCCGGGTTCATGCAGCGCCAAATACAGCGACAGGTCATCGCAGAACTGCAGCAGCCGGCTGTCGTTGTACAGCTCCGCTTCCCCGATCGGAGCCGTATGCTCCAGTTCCCGGCGGATGCGCGCCCGCCGTTCTTTCTCGTGCTCCTGGAACAGCGACAGCTCAGGCCCGCGTTCGCCCGCAACTTCAATCAGCCGTTCAAAGTGCAGGCTGACCAAAAGCGCACCGTACGCCGTCTCCGCCTCGATTTCATCCAGCCCTCGGGTATAAAACGTCAGCTTCGGCACAACCGGAAAATCGATGAAGCTGTACGGGGTCCCCGCTGCGTCATTCCAGAACGGCGTTTCGTCCAAATCGATCCAGGCCCGGTCGTGGTGCCCGATTGCATGTAGCACCTCGGCCCGGCGGGCGGGATTTGGCACCTCCCCGGTTAGAAACACCGCGGCCAGCCTGCCCGACACCAGCCCGTGGTGATGCTGCTTTACCAAGACAAACGTTTCCTCCTGCTCCCGGCAAATCACATCAGTTCCTCCTGTCATCCTAAAGTCGCGTGCTTTTTCCTTGGCAAGATTATAGCACAACTGCCAGCCCGTTCCGAAATTTCAGGCGGGTGGACAACCTGCAAACGCAGGATCGCCCAGTCCGCAGGAACGTGCTCTAAAGTATCGCAGGAGCCGGTCCCACGGCACAGCCATATCCTAACCGGACCCGGAACAACTTTGGTTTACATCAACCTCCGTCCCCTCAAAAAAACGGGCGCTGCCGCATTTTTTGCCGGCACCGCCCGTTTGGTATTAACTCTAAAAAATTATAACGACAGAACTAAGGATGTACGGATGAAGCGGGGCTGTCACTGCGGGAATTGGGTTGCGTCCCCGGCCGTACCGTCCCACGCTTTTTCTCAGCCGCAGCAGCCCTTATACGCCAAGCCAGCGCTTGAACATATGTTTCGTGGTCTGCTTGTTCATCTCCGCGATCGACGTCGTCAGCGGAATGCCTTTAGGGCAGGCGCGCACACAGTTCTGCGAGTTGCCGCAGCCTTCGATGCCGCCTTCCTCCATCAGCGCTTCCAGCCGGTCTTCCGCGTTCATCTCGCCCGTAGGGTGGGCGTTGAACAGGCGGACCTGCGAAATCGCCGCCGGGCCGATAAAGTCGGTTTTTTCGTTTACGTTGGGGCAGGCCTCCAGGCAAACACCGCATGTCATGCACTTGGACAGCTCGTAAGCCCACTGGCGTTTCTTCTCCGCCATTCTTGGACCCGGTCCCAGATCGTAGGTTCCGTCGATCGGAATCCAGGCTTTTACCTTCTTAAGCGCATTGAACATCCGCGTCCGGTCGATCACCAGATCCCGGACAACCGGGAACGTCTTCATCGGCTCGACGCGCACCGGCTGCTCCAGGTTATCAATAAGCGCCGCACATGCCTGGCGGGGCTTGCCGTTGATGACCATCGAGCAGGCGCCGCATACCTCCTCCAGACAGTTTGAGTCCCAGCAGACCGGAACTGTCGCCTGGCCGTTCGCATTAACCGGGTTGCGCTGAATTTCCATCAGCGCGCTGATGACGTTCATCCCCGGCCGGTATGGCAGTTCAAATTCTTCCGTATAGGACGCACCCTCCGGACTGTCCTGGCGGGTGATAATAAATTTCACGTTTTTGGAAGATGCTGCAGTAACACCCATAGCCTGTTCCTCCTCGATCAAATTCGTTGTGCCGCCTTATTTTTCTTTTGAGTAGTCGCGAATCCGCGGCGGAATCAGCGATACATCCACTTCTTCGTACGTAATCTGAGGACCGTCCGGCGTCCAAGCCGCCTTCGTTGTCTTCAGGAATTCCTCGTCATTGCGCTGCGGGAAGTCCGGTTTGTAGTGGGCGCCCCGGCTTTCGTTGCGCAGGAGCGCGCCAAGCGTCATCGCTTCGGCCAGCTCCAGCATGTTCCACAGCTGGCGCGTGAAGGCCACGCCCTGGTTGTTCCAGCGGGATGTGTCGCTCATGTTAATGCGGCCGTAGCGCTCCTTGAGCTCTTTGATTTTGCCGATCGTCGCTTCCAGCTTGTCGTTGTAGCGTACAACCGTCATGTTGGCCGTCATCCAGTCGCCCAGTTCTTTATGAATGACATACGCGTTTTCGGTGCCCTGCATTTTGAGCAGCGATTCGTATTTATCCGTCTGGCGCTTGCGGGAACCATCGAAGATGGTGGATGATACGTCGCGGACCGACTTCTTCAGCCCTTTGACGTATTCTACGGCTTTCGGTCCTGCCACCATGCCGCCGTAGATGGCGGACACCAGCGAGTTGGCTCCGAGGCGGTTTGCGCCGTGATATTGGTATTCGCATTCACCGGCGGCAAACAGGCCGGGGATATTCGTCATCTGGTTGTAATCGACCCACATGCCGCCCATGGAGTAATGGACCGCCGGGAAGATTTTCATCGGAATTTTGCGCGGATCGTCACCCATGAATTTTTCATAGATTTCGATAATGCCCCCGAGCTTGACGTCAAGCTCCTTCGGGTCCTTGTGGGACAGGTCCAGGTAAACCATGTTTTCGCCGTTGATGCCAAGTCCCTGGTCGACGCAGACGCTGAAAATCTCCCGGGTAGCGATGTCCCGCGGCACCAGATTGCCGTAAGCCGGATATTTTTCCTCAAGGAAATACCAAGGTTTGCCGTCCTTATACGTCCAGATACGTCCGCCTTCGCCGCGGGCCGATTCGGACATCAGCCGCAGCTTGTCATCGCCGGGGATGGCGGTAGGGTGGATCTGAATAAACTCCCCGTTTGCGTAATGCACACCCTGCTGGTACACGGCGCTCGCCGCCGTACCGGTATTGATGACGGAGTTTGTCGTTTTGCCGAAAATAATGCCCGGTCCGCCGCTGGCCAAAATGACAGCATCGCCCGGAAACGTCTGAATTTCCATCGTCCGCAGGTTCTGCGCGCAGATTCCGCGGCAGACGCCGTCGTCGTCGATAACGGCCGACAGGAACTCCCAGTTCTCGTATTTTGTCACCCGGCCTTCGACCTCCCAGCGGCGGACCTGCTCATCAAGCGCGTACAGCAGCTGCTGTCCGGTAGTTGCGCCGGCAAACGCCGTCCGGTGGTGCTTGGTGCCTCCAAAGCGGCGGAAATCAAGCAGGCCCTCCGGCGTCCGGTTGAACATCACGCCCATCCGGTCCATCAGGTGAATGATGCCCGGTGCGGCTTCGCACATCGCTTTGACCGGCGGCTGGTTGGCCAGAAAATCGCCGCCATACACGGTATCATCAAAATGCTCCCATGGCGAGTCGCCTTCCCCCTTCGTGTTGACGGCACCGTTGATGCCCCCCTGGGCACAAACGGAGTGCGAGCGCTTGACGGGCACAAGCGAAAATAAATGAACGTGAGCGCCGGCCTCCGCAGCCTTGATGGAAGCCATCAGGCCCGCGAGTCCGCCGCCGACGATAATGATATCGAATGCTGGCATAGTCGGTTCACTCCCCTTATCGAATGACGGTAGTTACAGTTGATACGGCCGCAGCCGCGGTCTGGAATTCGCTGTCGCGGAAAGTGACAAGCGACAGCAGGAACATAAAGGTGACAAGGACGAACAAGCCCATGCACACATAGGACGAAATCCGCTGCGAACGAGGTCCAACGGTGATTCCCCAGCTGACGAGGAACGACCACAGTCCGTTCGCGAAGTGGAAGCAGGCCGAGATAATGCCGACAATATAGAAAGCCAGCATGAGCGGGGAAGTCGCAACGCCATGCATCACGCCGCCAAGCTCCTCGTGCCCCACCTTGCCCAGCGCAACCTGGAACCGTGTCTCAAATACGTGCCAGATCACAAATATAAACGTAATGACCCCCGTAATCCGCTGCAGGGTGTACCGCCAGTTGCGCTCCAGATTGAAGCGGCCCACGTTGGGCTTCGCCTGATAGGCGATGTACAGCCCGTAAACGCCGTGGTACAGCAGGGGAAGCCAAATTAAGAATAATTCCAGGAAGAACACAAGCGGCAGGCTGTTAAGCCACAGCACGCTGTCCGTAAAGCCTTCAGCGCCCCCTTCGACCGCCGAGAAGTTCGTAATCATGTGCTCCAGGAAAAATGCCCCGAGCGGGATTACGCCGAGCAGAGAATGAATCTTTCTGGAATAAAACCCTCTCATAAAACTCCTATCCCCTTTCCATTAGTACAGCGTTTTCATTAATGAGCATACACATCCGGAAGCGGGGTTGAAACAGTGCTGCCGTCCCCCGTAAACACGAGCCTTACGCTCATTTTCATGCGCATCCCCCGTTTCTTCCGACTTTGCTCCACTTTTCACAATTTGTGAATATCTTGTGTCACTTTTTATGTTACTCCTTTTTTGCTTATAAGGGAATTGCAATCTAATTATTAATCATTATAAAATAAGTGCATAAGAAAAACTTTTACTTAAGAGTCATTCTAGTTTTGATCCGGGAAACAGCCCCCATTTCGGCTTACAGGAAACTCCGTTCGCTGTAACCCGGCACAGATGTCTGTGCATTCCGTCACGTGCTGCCGGCAGAGACCGGCGGGGGTCATTATATTTAAGTACCTCAACTTTCGCAGAGCGAAAATCAGCTAAGCTCCAGACCTGGCGCGGATTTAACCGCAATGAAGTAATCGTCTTGAAAAAAAAGAAAAACACCGCTTCGCCCGCGGCGAACGCACCGCTCGGCGTGCTATTTTATTTACGGTGCGATGAAGTTAACACCCTACACTGGGCGGTTGCCTTGGCACAACTCATAGAACGGCTGAACGAAATTACGACTCAGGTTGGGAAGAAATGCTCCACCCTAATTCAAAGTCAACTCCAGCACTGGATCTCCGGTTTGCCCAGTGATCTCAAGGCGTATCTGCCGATCTCAGGCTGCGCTGCCGATCTCAGGCTGCGCTGCCGGTCTCAGGCTGCGAAAGTTGAGTTAATAAAAGCAGCGTGAACCAAGACTTGATAAACCATGTCTTGGACTGCCGCTGTTGTCGTTGAACGAACTGGAACGAATCTTCCCCTGCGACACACCCGCAGCGGATTACCACAGCACGCGATACCGAGGTTTTTCCGGACCCAGAGGACGTTATTTCTGAAATTCTTGGGCTTTTGGGTTGCCTTGCGGACTCCAGATCCGTTATTCGTACCGAAAACATCCAAACGATGGATTTTCCGCGTAAATAAGGGAATCTGAGTCCGTCACTTTGCCAAAACGCTGAATAATCAGCAAATAAGGTCCCCTGAGTCCGTAAGAAAGTCATAGGGGGAGGACAATGTTGAGCTGTGAGCTGCTTCAAAAGGCCTCCAAGGTTTGGAAAATCGAGACTGTGTTCAGGCAGGGAATGTTGCTGTAATTTTGTCAATACGAGTAAAGCTACTGAATTCTCCTTACGCGCTCAAGGGTTTAAGCCATTTTTCTAGCTGCGAAAGTTGAGTTAAGTACAACCTAACGTAGTGGGAAAACTTAAGATGGCGGGCAAGCCTAAGATGGCGGGCAAGCCTAAGATGGCGGGCAAGCCTACGGTGATGGGCAAGCCTACGGTGGCGGGCAGAGTGCGGCCAGAGTCATTACACTGTAGATGGAGCAGCGATGCCTTGCTTACAACAGAGCCAGGAACGGAAAGCAACCGCCCGCTAAAAATCAAGGGCGTAACTATACATTCGCTCGCGATATGAAAAAGGAGGCGCCGCCTTGTACGACGATCTGGATATTTTTGCCGTAGTTGTGGAGCAGTCGAGCTTGAACCGGGCTTCGCGGCTCTTGAATCTGTCCCAGCCCGCCCTTTCCCGAAAAATCTCCAAGCTGGAAGAGCGGCTGGGCACTCCGCTGTTCAACCGGTTCGGCAAACGGCTGGAGCTGACCGACGCCGGCCGGCTGGCGTACACCTTTGCGCTGGAGCAGCGGCATCAGCGTTCCCGTTTTCTTGAGGCACTGTCGAAGTTCAAGGAAGGCGAACCGATGATCATGACGCTTGGCGCCAGCCTGACGACCCTTCAGACGACGCTGCCTCCCCTGATTAACACTTATATGGAGCGGTATCCCGCCGCCGAGCTGAAGCTGATTACCGGCAAAACGCATGAGATCGTCTCGTCCGTCGGCGAAGGCCGGGCGGATGCGGGGATTGTAGCCTCGAGCATATCCGAGCCGGGCCTGCGCTGCGTTCCGCTGTTTGAGGATCAGCTGAGGCTGGTCGTCTCGGAACATCACCCCTTGACGCTGCTGCCGCGTCTGGAGATGGGGCATCTCGCTTCGCTGCCGATGATCCTATTCTCCAAAGGAACGTGGTACCGGCGGCTGACCGACGATCTGTTCCAGCGCTGCGGCGTGGAGCCGGACGTGCGGATGGAGATCGACTCGTTTGAAGCGATCATCCGGCTGCTTCCTACCGGCAAGACAGCCACGCTGCTGCCCAAGTCGTATCTGCGCCCCGAACTGCTGAAGGGAGGCGGGCTGGTGTCGCTGCACATTAAGGAGCTCGACCTCACGCAGCGGACAACCAGCCTGATTTACCGCGAGGGCGGAAGCCTCAGCGCGGCGGCACGCAGCTTCGTGCAGGTGGCGGAGGAGGCGTTTTTTAGCGGCAGGCAGGCGGAGCGATAAGGCTCGCGGAGCACTTAGAGCGGCTGAGCGCAAGACTGGCGGAGCGCTCTTAGAGCGGCGGAGCGGTAAGACTGGCGGAGCGCTTAGAGCAGCGGAGCGGCAAGGACGGCAACGGCACGTTATTTGCAAGCTGTCCGAGCACCCGGACACCCAGCTGTAGAACACAAAAAAACCCGCTATTCTGGCGAAAGAGAGCGCCGTGACAGCGGGTTTTGTTTGCTTTTTTATAACCTCAACTTTCGCAGCTGGAAATGGCTTAGACCCTTGAGTGAGTAAGAGAAATTCAATAGATTTACTTGTATTGACAACAAACACTCACTTGTTAGGGATCATGATAGTGCGATCAACCATGCCAACAAAAAAGGTGCGTAACTCTACGTTACAGCAACATTCCCTGCCTGAACACAGCCTCGGTTATCCAAACTTTGGGGGCGTTTTGAAGCAGCTTTGCATTGTCCTCCCCTATGACTTTCTTGCCGGACTCAGGGTACCCTATTTGCTGATTATTCAGCGTTTTGGCAAAGAGACGGACTCAGATTCACTTATTTACGCGGAGAATCCATAGTTTGGATGTTTTCGGTACGAATAACGGATCTGGAGTCCGCAAGGCAACCCAAAAGCCCAAGAATTTCAGAAATAACGTCCTCTGGGTCCGGAAAGACCTCCGTATCGCGTTCGGTGGTAATCCGCTGCGGGTCTGTTACAGGAGAGGATTCGTTCCAGTTCGTTCAACGACAACAGCGGCAGTCGAAGACATTGTTTATCAAGTCTTGGTTCACGCTGCTTTTATTAACTCAACTTTCGCAGCCTGAGATCGGCAGCGCAGCCTGAGATCGGCAGCGCAACCTGAGACCGGCAACGCAGCCTGAGACCGGCAGCGAACCTGAGATCGGCAGCGCAACCTGAGATCGGCAGATACGCCTTGAGATCACTGGGCAAACCGGAGATCCAGTGCTGGAGTTGACTTTGAATCAGGGTGGAGCATTTCTTCCCAACCTGAGTCGTAATTTCGTTCAGCCGTTCTATGAGTTGCGCCAAGGCAACTGCCCGGTCTAGCGTGCTAACTTCATCGCACCGTAAATCCCGCCGAGCGTGCGTTCGCCGCAAGCAAGCGGTGTTTTTCTATTTTTTCAAGACGATTACTTTATTGCGGTTAAATCCGCGCCAGGACTGGAGCTAAGCTGATTTTCGCTCTGCGAAAGTTGAGTTATAGCCTGTTAAGCAGCGGGCTTACCGGTTCACTACTTCGTCCTCAAACCGGCCGATACCTTCGTTTGATCCGATCAGCACCATAATATCGCCTTCGTGCAGATAATCATGGGCGGTCGGCGCAACGATTACCTCATCCTTGCGGTTCAGCGCGATGATGCTGCAGCCGTATTTGGCGCGCGTGTTGATATCGGCAAGACATTTGCCGTTCATGCAGGACGGCACGGTCAGCTCCACAATGCTGTAGTCCTGGGAAAGTTCAATGTAGTCCAGCAGGTTAGGGGTGACGAGCTGATGGGCTACCCGGATGCCCATATCCCGTTCGGGGAAAATCACCCGGTCGACGCCCAGTTTGGACAACGCGCGGCCGTGCAAAATCGACGTCGCTTTGGCAACAACGGTCTTGACGCCGATCTCCTGCAGCAAAATGGAGGCAAGTATGCTGCGTTCAATGTCGTCACCGATCGCAACGATGCCGCAGTCGAAATTGCGCAGTCCAAGCGAACGCACGGCGTTCTCATCCGTCGCGTCGGCCGTGACGGCATGCGTGAGCTGTCCGCCGATCTCCTCCACAATTTCTTCGTCCCGGTCGATGCCGAGCACCTCGTAGCCCATGTCCATCAGCTCCAGCGCCATGCTGGAGCCGAAGCGTCCAAGGCCAATCACCACAAACTGCTGTGCTTTCATTGTCTTTCGCAGCTCCTTATCCAATAATCATTTTGCCTTCCGGGTACCGATACAACTCTTTACCCTGTTTCGGTCCCAGCGCGTACGCCAAGGTGAGAATTCCCAGTCTTCCGGCGAACATCGTAAACGCAATCAGCAGCTTGCCTACCAGCGACAGCTCCGGAGTGATTCCCATGCTCAGTCCGACCGTGGCAAACGCCGATGTGGTTTCAAACAATATCGCCAGGAAATTCACATCCTCCGTCGTGGACAGCACCATCGCAACCGATACGACAAGCAGCAGCGCGAGCAGGGTGATACTGAGCGCTTTCAGCACCCGCTCCTGGGCCATCCGGTAGCGGAACAGCACGATATCATCCCGGCCGCGGAGCATGGCGATCACCGCCCCGATCATGATCGTAAATGTGGTTGTCTTGATGCCGCCTCCGGTGGAGCCGGGCGAAGCGCCGATAAACATCAGAATAATCATAAAAAACTGCGAAGCCTGGCGCAGTCCCGCGATATCCAGCGTGTTCGCCCCCGCCGTACGCGGCGTGACGGACTGGAACAGGGAGCCGAGCAGCTTGCCTCCCCAGTTCAGCGAACCCAGCGTCTTCGGATTTGTATATTCAAATATGAAGATCACCACCGTACCGATCACAATCAGCGCCGCCGTCATAGACAGCACCACTTTGCTGTGCAGGACAAGCTTTTTATTTTTCCGGTAATCCATCACGTCAGAAAGCACGATAAAGCCGAGCCCGCCCAATACGATCAGCGCCATTACTACAAAGTTGACCAAAGGGTCGTAGACGTACCCGGTCAGACTGCGGTATTCGCCAAACAAATCAAATCCGGCATTGTTGAACATGGAGACCGCATGAAAAATCCCGAAATAAACCGCCCGGCCCACCGGCATGTCGAAAGCCCACCGAATACTGAGCAGCAGCGCCGCCGTGCCTTCGATCACCAGCGAATACAGCAGCACTTTTCGCAGCAGACGGACAATCCCTTCAATCGAGCTCTGGTTCATCGCCTCCTGCAGCAGCAGGCGGTCTTTCAGCGAAATACGGCGCCGGAAGACTAGGGCGAACAGCGTCGCCATGGACATGAAGCCCAGCCCGCCGACCTGGATCAGCAGCAAAATTACCGTCTGGCCAAACGGCGAAAAAAAGGTGCCCGTGTCCACAACAACCAGGCCGGTTACACAGGTTGCGGAAGTTGCTGTAAACAGCGCATTAACAAAAGATAAAGATTCTCCGCTCGTGCTGGAGACCGGCAGCATCAGCAGCAGACTGCCCGCCAAAATAATTGCCGCAAAACCAAGCACCAGAATTTGCGGGGGCGACAGCTTCAGCCAGCGGTAGCCTTTGGAGCCTGGTGGACGTAACGCCATGGTTTCACCCCATGTTTTTTATAATGAAAGAATAGAGAAAAGAAGCCAAACAAAAAAAGCACTGGAAAAACCAATGCTCTTACCCTTGGTTCCTGCAGCTGTAGCCTACGAGGTTAGCTGACGGATTCGGACACTGCGCAGGCTGCCCTATTCGCTCGCAAGCGAAATTCACCCCTTGACGAATGGCGTACGCATCCCGCAAGACTCAGACGCGTATCCCTTCCTCTTGTATGGTTCCCCCGTTTTCACCAGAAATTCGGCTGTTATGCAATTGCATGAAAATTATAATCGCAAATCCCTGCCGTCACAATGCTGCCAATAGCGCGTTTTGAAGCAAAAAACGGAGGAAAGCCTGGCACGCCGCTTGAAAAGCTGGGGTTCTCTGCGGTTTATTGCACATTTGCTGCAAAAATCATCGCTTTTCAAGAATAAGTTTGTCCCTCTGCCGATATGATGAGAGAGACGGTTGGCTTTCGCGCGCCGGTTTATGCTATTTTAAACAGGGAATGTCCAGGCGCTGTCAGCCTCCCGCCTTCCGCTTACAACCCGGGCCGGAGTCCGGAGTGTTCCGGTTCTGTTGTTCTACATAGTTTAAACGCAAGAGACAAGGAGGCGTTTCATGAAATCACCTGAACTTCCCGCGCGCTCTAAAGCGGTAACCAAACCGCTTATTGTTTTGGGAATCATTGGGCTGCTGCTGTTCATTGTCTTTCAAATCCTCCCATCGCTGCAAAATGACAAAGAAGGGATCCGGCGCACGCTTGAACCGTCGGAGATGCGCGGCCGCGCGGCTGCTTTTGCCGCCTCGGAGCTGGGCCACGTTCCGTCGGCAGCAGACGACTGGCAGGTGGGGTACCGGACGGATTCTTTATTTTACGGCTATATGTCCAGCCAGGAGCTGCTGAAATCGTACGAAGACCGGGATCTCGACCGCCTGCATCCATACGATGTCTACCGAGCCGTTCTTCAGCCGGAGAACGGGAAGGATCGGCTGCTGACGATTGATCTCAATATGTACACCGGGGAAGTCGTCGGGTTCTCCCGCATCCCCGTTCAGATGCGCGGTCCCCGGACGGAACCGGGGCCATCTTCTGCCGGGGACAGCAATCCGGCCTTAACCGGCGAGCAGGACAGCGGCACTGCTTCAACCGACGGGCAGGACGGCGGCTATACCGCCTCAACCGACGGGCAGGACGGCAGCACCGCCTCAACTGACGGGCTAGACGGCGGCTATACCGTCGCAACCGATGAACAGGACGGCAGCACCGCCTCAACTGACGGGCAGGACGGCGGCTATATCGTCTCAACCGACGAAGGCGGGAGCAGCAATACAGCTCCCCCTAGCGATAACGGCGGCTTGACGCTCGCGGAGAAGCAGAAGCTGGCTGAGCCCTGGGTACGCAAATGGGCCGCCGAGCCGGGCCGGCTGGAGCCGGTAGCCGCCGAGGGGGATTACGATCTTGTTTACACTGATCCCGAGGTGCGTGTGGGGGATGCTGAATTGCGGTATTTTTTCCGCTTTGATTCCGGCGAAGTGTCGTATTATGCCTCCGGCTTCAACGTTCCGGCGGAGCATGCAGCTTATGTGAGCGAACAAAAAGAGCTGGCCGGAGTGCTCACCCGTTACGGCTACGGCTTGCCTACGCTGATTCTGGGCCTGCTGGCGCTGGTGTACAGCATTTTAACGCGGGCGTACACATCGTTTACGCGTGGTGTTGTGTTAAGCGGCGCTTTTTTCTTCATTACACTTGCCAGCAATCTGAACATGCAGCCGCAGTGGGAGCAGGGGACCGCCGATCCGCTGACCTCGGCGATTGTCAATGTCATTTACGGCCTGTACGCCCTGCTGATGGCCTCACTGCTGTA
This sequence comes from Paenibacillus nanchangensis, assembly GCF_046543445.1. NCBI lineage: Bacteria > Bacillati > Bacillota > Bacilli > Caryophanales > Paenibacillaceae > Paenibacillus > Paenibacillus nanchangensis. Next base: position 4,698 of record NZ_JBHOFD010000048.1, on the reverse strand, counting down.
TTTTTCTTTAGTCGGCGGAGACGGGCTGTGGAAGCAGCAGGGAATGAACATGTGGCCCCGCGCCAAAGAACCGGGGTACGGGCGGTATGTTCTGGACAGCGTGGCCGCCGGTTATATCTGGGCGTTTATCCTCCTTGGCGTGCAGACGCTGATGTTCATTGTGCTGAAGCTGACGCTGGACAACTGGTCGACGACCGATGCCAGCCAATCGGCTTACAATATGAAATACGCCTGGCTGCTGCCGCTGATGGCCTGGCTGGCCGGCTTATCCGAGGAGGGTCTGTACCGGCTGTTTGGCATCCCGCTGCTTCGGAAGCTGCTGCGCAGCACGATTGCGGCCAGCTTTGTGACGACGCTGATCTGGGCATTCGGCCATACGCTGTATCCGATTTATCCGGTGATTTCCCGGCCGATCGAGCTGATTGTGATCGGGTTATTGTTCAGCTATATTTTTCTGCGGTACGGCTTTATCACCGTGTTGTTTAGCCACGTCGTCTTCGACAGCATTCTGATGGGCGTTACGCTGATCCTGATGCCGGGAACCGCCAATACGGCGGCAGGGCTCCTCGCCCTTGTCCTGCCGTTCCTTGTCGGCTGGCTGATCTACCGTTTTAATCCGCCTGAACGCGCGGACAACCAGCCTCCTTATCGCGGCGGACTGATGGAATAAACGTAAGCCGTCCGCATTTTGTCCCGTGCCCGGTATATTGCTGAGGTCGGATAGACAAGTAATGGCCGGATGCTGGCAGTACTAGATGCCATATGGATGTAAAAAAGGACCCCAGGCTCCCGGTTTACGGAGCTTGAGGTCCCTCATTATTTGGCTGGACTTACTTTATTGGGCTGGCCTCACTTTATCATCTTGGCTCGACTTATACTCCAATGCCGCAGGCTGGCCTTACTTCTGCACACTGGCTCACCTCACTCCTGCGCGCCGGCTCGGCCTTACTCCTCGACGTAATCGGCTTCGTCCGCTCTGCCTGTCTCCTGGTCCTTCAGCGCATCAAGAATTTGGCGCGCCAGTTTGTCGCCAATCGACAGCGGGCGGAAATCCTCCACCTGCGCCTCCTTGATTTTCTTGAGCGAACCAAAATGCTTTAGCAGCAGCTTGCGCCGTTTTTCCCCGATACCGGGAATCGAGTCCAGCTTCGAGACGACCATCGACTTGGCGCGCTGTTCGCGATGGAACGTAATCGCAAAGCGGTGCACCTCGTCCTGGATGCGCTGCAGCAGATAAAACTCCTGGCTGTCCCGCGCCAGCCGTACCGGTTCGGGCGGATCGCCGACCAAGAGCTGAGCGGTTTTATGCTTCTCGTCTTTGACGAGACCGCAGACCGGGATAAACAGCCCCAGCTCGTTCTCCAGCACATCAACCGCCGCGGAGATTTGTCCCCGGCCGCCATCGACGACGATCAGGTCCGGCTGCGGAAGATTTTCCTTCAGCACCCGTTCGTACCGGCGGCGGATGACCTCACGCATCGTTTCGTAATCGTCCGGTCCCTGGACGGTCCGGACCTTGTATTTGCGGTACTCTTTTTTGGCCGGCTTCCCGTCGATAAACACAACCATAGCGGATACCGGGTTCGTTCCCATAATATTGGAGTTGTCGAACGCCTCAATCCGCTGGAGCGAATCCAGGCCGATGCTCTGGCCCAGGCTCTGCGCCGCGCCGGAAGAACGCTCCTCATCCCGCTCGATCAGGCGGAATTTCTCGTCGAGCGCCACCCGCGCGTTTTCGCAGGCCATGCCGACCATCTGCTTTTTCAGGCCGCGCCGGGGCACGTACGCCTTGACGCCGAGCCACTCCTGCAGCGCGGCCGCGCCGCCCGCCGGGTCGACCGTGCCGCTCGCCAAAGCCGCCTCTGCGGCGGCAGCCGCTTCGGCGAGCTCCTCGGGCGTCTCGGGCACGTCGGCTTCGGCGTCCAGGTCGGCCGCGGTGAGCCGCAGCCCGGTGTGCCGGAAGCCCGCCGCAGCGCTCTCGCTCTGCACGGCCGCCGTGTCCCCGGCCGCTGCCGGCACAGCCGCTGCGGCCTCAGCCGCCGCCGTGCTGTCCGCTGCCACCGCGCTGTCCGCTTCCGCCGCGCCTGCAAGCCCCGCGGCCCCGGCCCCGTCCGCCGGACCGCCGTCTCCGGCTGCGCCGTTCGCGCCGCCCAGCGCCTCATCCGGCAGCGCATTCGGCAGCAAAATTTCCTGCGGCAGCGCAGGGTTGTCGCTGTAATACTGCGTGACATACGACATGAAATCGCTGTACGCCTCGCCGAAAAACGGGAACGACGAGGAGTGGCGCTGGATCATTTTTCCCTGCCGCATGTACAAAATCTGCACGCACATCCAGCCCTTGTCGACAGCAAAACCAAACACGTCCCGGTCCTTCGTATCGCCGGTATTGATGTTCTGCTTCTCCATCAGCGCTTCGATATGCATAATCTGGTCGCGCAGCTCCTTGGCCCGCTCAAAATACAGCTCCTCCGCCGCTTCCTGCATCTTCTGCTGGAGATCCTTTTTAACGGCTTCGTGTCCGCCGCCGAGGAAGGAGGCCATGCTTTTGGTGATTTCGTCGTACTGCTCGCGCTTCACTTCTTTTTCACACGGGGCGAGGCATTGGCCCATATGGTAATACAGGCACACTTCCTTTGGCATCGACTGGCATTTGCGCAGCGGATACATCCGGTCAAGCAGCTTTTTCGTCTGGTGGGCCGCATACGCGTTAGGATACGGTCCAAAATACTTGGCTTTATCTTTAAGCACCCGGCGCGTCACTTCGAGTCGCGGATGCGTTTCATTCGTGATTTTTAAATAAGGAAACGTCTTGTCGTCCTTCAGCTGCACGTTGTAGCGCGGCATGTGCTTTTTGATCAGGTTGCACTCCAGAATGAGCGCTTCCATGTTACTTTTGGTAACGATGTATTCAAAATCGCGGATATCCGCGACGAGCCGCTGGGTTTTGCCGTTATGGCTGCCCGTAAAATAGGACCGGACCCGGTTCTTCAGCACCTTGGCCTTGCCGACGTAAATAATGGTGCCTTCTTCGTTTTTCATCAAATAACAGCCGGGAAGATCCGGCAAAAGTGCAAGTTTGTTGCGGATTGCATCCATGTAATCGATGGCGGTTCCCCTCCTGCTCTCCCGGGGGAGTACGATAATATAAGATAGCGCACAAAGCGCCTCCGGCAGGACCGAAGGCGCTCGCAGCGGACCTTTGCGGCCCGCATCTCTTGTTCAAACGCTGATTATTGATGTTTGGCGACGATGTTCTTCAGCGATTCCTTGGAATTCAGGCCGACTACTTTGTCGACGGGTTGGCCGTCTTTGAAGAAAATCAGCGTCGGAATGCTCATTACGCCAAAACGGGAAGCCGTCTCCGGATTCTCGTCCACGTTCAATTTTGCGATCTTGACCGAGTCGCCGAGCTCCTGAGACAGTTCGTCGAGGATCGGAGCAAGCATTTTGCAGGGACCGCACCAAGGCGCCCAGAAATCAACTACTACAGTACCTTGACCTTCAACTTCATTGCTGAAGGATTGGTCAGACACGTTAACAATGGCCATAATCTGTTCCTCCTTAAAAGGATTACGAAGCCTTACTTACCGCCCCGCAAGCTTGAATAGTGAAATGTTCATGTAATATGATAACCAGATTATCATGTACCGACACGTTCCCAGTATAACATATTTCCCGGCGATATGTGAAACATCACAGCAGGCGCGCTGACCGCCGGTTTTACCTGCCTGCGTAGTACTCGGGACCCGGGTTCAGATCCAGCACTACCCGTCTCGGCTCAAGCAGCGAATATTGGTGTTCGCACAGCCAGCGCTGCTGTTCATCCCGGCCGATGGTTTCGCCGTCTGCGATAATGTCCCCCCGGTTAAATAAATAATGCGCAATATCCAGCAGGAAACCAGCCGTCTCGTTCGGGTTCATATCGTAAAAATGGCACTGCACGTCCGGGACGCCAAGCGCAGCCAGCCCTACGCTGTCCATCACCATCTCCACTCGGCCCTCCTCATTCGGGGCGTTACGGAACAGGCGGATATTCAGCGCGCCGTACAGCAGCTGGTCTTCTTCCATCGCCTGTAAAAAAGCGCCCGGCTCCACCAGTTTATCGCTGGCCCGCCAGTAAATCGCCTCGCATGGAGCCGTTTCGGCGAGCGCCTGCAGCACGCCCGTGAACAGCCGGAGCCGGTCTTTATACGGGAGACCGGATGCCATCAGGTCGCTCAGCATCAGCGCGTGGCTGCAGCCGGTTACCGCCTGCTCCGCCTGCGGCCAGTGCCAGGACTGCTGCAGCGCCGTCCGGTAATCCTCGGGTGTAGGCGCCCGTTCCGACCCCATAATGGCAGTCTGCGCAGGCAGCTCTTCGCCTCCGGCGTACGTTACTCTATTGGATAGATGAAAAAAATGCAGCGGCGCTACCTGCCCGCCGTTTTCCCCGTCGTCACTTGAATTCGGCTCCCAGACCGCAAGCCGTTCCGTGTCTTCCCCTGTGCCGCCGATCTCGCCTGTATATTTTTGAATCCGTGCATACAGCGCTTCTCTGTCGATTACCGGTTTGTCCCGGTATAAGAGCTCCGCCATGTACACCGAGGCGAATCCGTAGCTCTCCCGTTCATCCCGCATATCCTGGGCTTCTTGAGCTTCTTGAGCTTCTTGGGCTTCTTGGGCTTCTTGGGCTTCTTGGGCTTCTTGGGCTTCTTGGGC